>NZ_JBHVDX010000181.1:0-21765 GCF_042802555.1 Streptomyces sp. NPDC057474
CCCGGTGAACGGGCGCGCCCTCCGCGTGTTCCGGCGGTTCAGTCCAGCCAGTGGCGACAGCCGATGCTGATCAGCCGCATACGGCGGCTCGCCAGCCGGGTCACCCGGACGCGCTCCTCCTCCGGCTCGTCCTGGGCCTCCAGGAACAGCGAGGCGGTCACCAGCATCTGATCGACGTACAGCCCCGCGAGCATCAGCCGGTCGTCGTCGGTCCACCCGGCGGTCTCCGGCCGCTTGGCCAGCTCGCTGCGCACCTCCTCGGCGAACCGGGCCAGTTGCCCCTGGATGGCGTCCCGCACCGGCTGCACCCCGCTGTGCCGTTCGCGCGCGATGAACCGGACGTGTGCGGGGTACGCGTCCACGTGGCGGGCGATCAGATCGACGGCGCGCTCGATGAGTTCGTCGCTGTCGCCCACTGCTGACATCAGATCACCGAGCACCGGGTGCAGACTGCCGAGCACCTCTTCGACCAGCGCGACACCGAGGTCGGCGGTCGACCGGAAGTGCCGGTAGAACGCGGTGGGGGCGACGCCCACGGCCCGGGTGACCTCGCGAAGTCCGAGGCTGCTGAGGCTCTGTTCCTCCAGCAGCCCGAGCGCGGCGTCCATGAGCGCCTGCCGGGTCTTCTGCTTCTGGACCTGCCGGATGCCGACGGTGTGACTCATGCCATGCAGTTAACAACTGTTCTCCGTAAATGCAAAGCCGGGCGACGCGCTAGACTTGGCAGTCAGTGAACAGTTGTAACCACAATCGTTCACCCAGCTGTAACGAACAAACCGCAACGACGAACCGATAGGAGAGGCGAACCCACCATGTTGTTCCTCGTCGCCGCACTTCTGCTGCTGGGTGTCGTCCTCGGCACCGTCGCCCATGTGCCGCTGGCCGTCTCGTCCGCCCTGGCGGCCGGCATCGCCCTCTGGCTGGCGGTCTTCGCGTACCGCGAGCGTCACGCCCGTCGCAGCCGCACCACCGACTGACCGCTCGCCGCCAACGACCGTCCCCGAGAGCCTGTTGGGAGCAGACAGACCATGCAACTCACCGCCGCACGTCAGCAGACCGGAACGACCGCCACCCGCACCCGAGGCCGGGACGCCGACGGCATGGCCGTCGCGTCCTTCATCCTGGGCCTCCTGGGCCTCCTCGTCCTCAACCTCTTCCTCGGCCCCATCGCCATCGTCCTGTCCGCCCTCGCCCTGAAGCGCGGCACAACTCGCCGAGGCCGCGCCTTCCTCGGCCTGGGCCTGGGAATCGCCGACCTCGTGGTCCTGGCCACCCTCATGCAGACCACGAACACGGTGTCCTGGAGCTTCTGAGGACTGACAGGTCTCCGTCACCACTGTGGGCAATCGTTCCGCAGGGCGATGGGGGAGGGTGGGCACCAGCCGACAGCGCCGGGCGCCCTGTGGCCAAGTCCAGGCACACCCCCCGAGGTCACCGGAACACGGCCCGTAGAATCGGGCTCACCATGGCTTACCTCGACCACGCGGCGACCACCCCGATGCTCCCCGAGGCGGCAGAGGTCCTGACCGCCCAGCTGAGCGTCACCGGCAACGCCTCCTCGCTGCACGCCTCCGGCCGCCGAGCGCGGCGCACCGTCGAGGAGGCCCGCGAGACCCTCGCCGAAGCCCTCGGAGCCCGCCCCAGCGAGGTGGTCTTCACCTCCGGCGGCACCGAGGCCGACAACCTCGCCGTGAAGGGCCTGTACTGGTCCCGCCGCGACGCCGACCCGGTCCGCACCCGCGTCCTCGCCAGCCCCGTCGAACACCACGCGGTCCTCGACGCCGTCCACTGGCTCGGCGAACACGAGGGCGCCACCGTCGAGTACCTCCCCGTCGACGCGTACGGCCGAGTCCACCCGGACACCCTGCGCGAGGCCATCGCCCGCAACCCCGACGACGTCGCCCTGGCCACCGTGATGTGGGCCAACAACGAGATCGGCACGATCCTGCCGACCCGTGAACTCGCCGACGTCGCACAGGAGTTCGGCGTCCCGCTGCACGCCGACGCGGTCCAGGCCTTCGGTCAGGTTCCGGTCGACTTCGGCACCTCCGGCCTCGCCGCCATGACCGTCTCCGGCCACAAGATCGGCGGCCCGTACGGCATCGGCGCGCTGCTGCTGGGCCGCGAGTACAGCCCCGTACCCGTCCTGCACGGCGGCGGCCAGGAGCGCCATGTCCGCTCCGGCACCCTCGACGTCCCGGCCATCGCCTCCTTCGCGGTCGCCGGCCGGCTCGCCGCCGAGCAGCACGAGTGGTTCGCCCGGGAGATCGGCGCCCTGCGCGACGCCCTGGTCGAGGCGGTCCGTACGGCGGTGCCGGACGCGATCCTGGGCGGGGACCCGACCTCGGCCGGGCGCCTCCCCGCCAACGCGCACTTCACGTTCCCCGGCTGCGACGGCGACTCCCTGCTCCTCCTCCTCGACGCCCAGGGCATCGAGTGCTCCACGGGCTCCGCCTGCACCGCCGGCATCGCCCAGCCCAGCCACGTCCTCCTCGCCACCGGCACCGACCCCGACCTGGCCCGCGGCACCCTCCGCTTCTCCCTCGGCCACACCTCCACGGAGGCGGACGTCGAGGCGGTCGCGAAGGTGATCGGCCCGGTGGTGGAACGCGCCCGCAACGCGGGCCTGAGCTGAAGAACCGTGGCCGGCACGTGAGTTGACGGCGGGGCCGCGGTCACCGAGTCCGCGGATACGCGACCCCGCCGTCGTCCTGGGGGCTCCCAGCCGGGGCCCTAGCTCTCCATCACCATGAGGCCGGCCATCATGCCCTCGTCCTCGTGCTGGAGGAGGTGGCAGTGGAGCATGTACATGTACGTGTCGTCCGCGAAGTCGGTGAACTCCATGGCGATCTTGATGGAGCCGCCGCCGACCACCTCGTAGGTGTCGAACCAGCCGAGATCGACGCCCGTCGGTTCCTCGCCGTTGATCTCGATGAGCTGGAACGGCACGTCGTGCAGATGGAACGAGTGCTCCAGCATCGTGCTGTTGGTGATCGTCCAGATCTCCTTGGAGCCGAGCGTCGTCATGATCGTCGCCATGGAGTCCATGGTGGTGCCGACCGCCCCGTTGATCGCCATCTCCAGGCCGTCCTGGTCGAGGGTGATCTCGCGGGCGGTGAAGCCCGACGTGTCGTACCGCTCGATTGTGTTGAGCGAGGACGGCAGGTCGTCGGGGCTGTCCGAGGCGTCCGGGGTGACGGTGAGGAAGTCGAACGTACCGCTGCCGCCACGCACCCACGCGGTCGTGATGACGGCCTGCAACGTGACCGCGTCGCTGAGGTCCATGACGAACTCGGCCCGCCCGCCCGCCACCAGCCGGATGGTCTTCACCTCGGTGGCCTCGGTGAGATAGCCCTGCTCGGTGGCGACCTGGGTGAGCGTGCCGCCGTCGCCGCGCTGCACGGTGATGATGTCGGACGGTGAGGCGTTGAGCACCCGGAAACGGGTGCGGGTCTTGGTCGCGGTGAAGGTGAGCGTGGTGTCGTCGACGTTGGTGCCGTTGCACAGCACCGGGAAGCTGAGCGTGTTCTGCAGATAGCCGCTCAGGCTGTACTTGACGTCCCCCGCGGAGTCGGTGGCCAGACACTGCAGGACGAGCGGGATGTCGTCGACGCCGTACTCGGTGGGCAGCGCGGCGGTCGCGTCGGTCTCGTCCTCCACGATGATCAGGCCGGCCAGGCCCTGCACGACCTGTTCGGCCGTGGTGCCGAGCGCGTGCGGGTGGTACCAGAGCGTCTTGGCCTCGTCGAGGATCTCGAAGGTGGGGGACCAGGTCTCCCCGCTGGCGAAGGCGTTCTGCGGACCGCCGTCCATGTCGGGCGGGATGTGCGCGCCGTGGAAGTGGACGCTGGTGTCGGCGTCGAGGTCGTTGGTGATGTTCAGCAGGACCGTGGAGCCGGTGGTCCACTTCATGGTGGGGCCGAGGTACGACCCGTTGTAGCCGGCGGTGTCGCTGGTGACACCGCTGAGCACCTCGTGGGTGCCGGTCTGGGCGGTCAGCGTGAACGTGGTGGTGCCGTCGGAGGTGGTGCCCTCCAGGAGGTCCGGGATGTTGAGCGAGGCGGTGTTGGTCGCGGCGCCCGCCTTGTTGCCCTTCGCGTCGGTCAGCAGCGAGAAGGTCGTACCGGCCACCGCGACCGCCGCCAGCCCGGCCCCCGCCATACCGCCGAGGAACTTGCGGCGGTGCAGCCCCTTGCCCTTGCGGCCGCCCTTGGAATGACCGGCTCCGGCCGTGTCGCCACCCTTGCGGTGCTCGCCCTTGTGGTGCCTGCCCGTGCCGGAGGTGGACTCCGTGTTGTTCGTCATGAGCCGGGATGTTTGACCTGAGGACTGTGTGAGCACTGGGGCGAAATTAGGAGCCGGCCGAGCGGGCTGTGAGACCGCCGTGAGTGGCGGTGCCCGTCAACTCGCCTGACACCAGGGCGAGTTGACGCTGCCGCAGGTCGAGTCCATGGCGTGGGACGTATCGGACGGCCGCCGGGTGGGAAGCGCCAACCGGGTCACGTCCATGTGATGTGCGCCACATGTCTGATGATCTGTGTCCTCGCTGTGCCGGCCCCCTCGCACCCCTGTGACCCGACTGTCCGCGCCCCCTTGTCGGGGGTCAGGCGGGCGTAGACGTCTGGGCGGCGGCTGCCGCGCGGACCAGCTTCATGTAGCGGTCCCAGTCCCAGTCCTCGCCGGGGTCCGTGTGGTCCGTGCCCGGGACCTCGACGTGGCCGAGGATGTGTTCGCGGTCGAGGGGGATGTCGTAGCGGGCGCAGATACGGGCCGTCAGCCGCGCGGAGGCCTCGTACATCTCGTCGGTGAAGTCCTCGGGGCGCTCGACGAAGCCCTCGTGCTCGATGCCGACACTGCGTTCGTTGTAGTCGCGGTTGCCCGCGTGGTACGCCACGTCCAGCTCACGGATCATCTGCGTGACGTGGCCGTCCTTGCGGACGATGTAGTGCGCGGCCGCTCCGTGCGCCGGGTCCTGGAAGACCTTCACGGCGCTGTCGAAACTGCCCTGGGTGACATGGATGATCACCATGTCTATGCCGAAGTCGTCCGGCCTGTCCGCCAGCCGCCAGTTCGCGTCCGACGCCGCGACCCACTTCGCGCCCGTGTAGTCGACCTCGCCCTCCTTGCGCGGCTTCGTGACACCGGGCACCCGCCACCACGCCCGCGTCAGCTCGTCCCGAGCCACGACCGCCGTACCGACGGCGGCCACGGCCGTGCCGATGAGCAGCGCCCGGCGTCCGACGCGCCGGCCCGTGTCCTTGCCGCCGGAGGCGCTCGTGCCGCCATCCCCGGAACCGTTCTTGGATGCCCTTCTTGTTCCCACGAGATCGTCAACGGATACTCGCGGGCTCCGGTTCCCGGCGCCCCGTACCCTTGAAGGGTTATGACTGAGATCTCGCAGCGCTCCCGCCCCCTCCGTGTCCTCGCCGCCATGTCCGGCGGGGTCGACTCCGCCGTGGCCGCCGCCCGCGCGGCGGAAGCCGGGCACGACGTGACGGGCGTCCACCTGGCGCTGTCCGCGAACCCGCAGTCGTTCCGGACCGGCGCGCGCGGCTGCTGCACGATCGAGGACTCACGCGACGCCCGCCGCGCCGCGGACGTCATCGGCATCCCCTTCTACGTGTGGGACCTCGCCGAGCGCTTCCGCGAGGACGTCGTCGAGGACTTCGTCGCCGAGTACGAGGCCGGACGCACCCCGAACCCCTGCCTGCGCTGCAACGAGAAGATCAAGTTCGCGGCCCTGCTCGACAAGGCCCTCGCCCTGGGCTTCGACGCCGTCTGCACGGGCCACTACGCCCAGGTGATCGTCAAGGACGACGGCTCGCGCGAGCTGCACCGCGCCTCCGACATGAACAAGGACCAGTCGTACGTCCTCGGCGTGCTCGACGACAAGCAGCTCGCCCACGCCATGTTCCCCCTCGGCGACACCGTCACCACCAAGGACGAGATCCGCGCCGAGGCCGAGCGCCGGGGCCTCGCGGTCGCCAAGAAGCCCGACTCCCACGACATCTGCTTCATCGCCGACGGCGACACCCAGGGCTTCCTCGCCCACCGGCTGGGCCGCTCCGAGGGCGACATCGTCGACGAGTCCGGCAACGTCCTGGGCACCCACGAGGGCGCGTACGGCTACACCATCGGCCAGCGCAAGGGCCTGCGCATCGGCACCCCCGCCCCCGACGGAAAGCCGCGCTATGTCCTCGACATCTCCCCGGTGGACAACACGGTGACGGTCGGCCCGGCCGCCGCCCTCGACGTCGACGCCCTGACCGCGATCAGGCCCCGCTGGTGCGGCACGGCCCCCACCGGCCCCGGCACCTACACCGCCCAGCTCCGCGCCCACGGCGGCGAGACGGAGGTCCGGGCGGAGCTGGTCGACGGCTCCCTGGAGGTCACCTTCACGGAGCCCGTCCGCGGAGTGGCCCCCGGCCAGGCGATCGTCCTGTACGACGGCACACGCGTCGTGGGCTCCGCGACGATCGCGTCGACGGTACGGGCGAAGGCCGGGGTGGCCTAGAAAAGATCTTCGGGGCTGGCCTCGGACCCGCCGCCGTCATAGGCTTCCCTCGCGGATAGTCCGCAAGGGTTAGTGAACGACGGGGCCATCTCCCCGTCCGCCAGGAGGTCGAGGGTGCTCCTCCGTTTCCGGGTGGCGAACCACCGCTCGATCCGTGACGAGTGCGAGCTGTCGCTGATCGGCGCCGGGCTCAAGGAGGGCACCGCCCGGGACACCGGAATCGAGTATGACCACCGGCCGGTTCCGGGGCTCTCCGTCCTGGGTGTCTTCGGCGCCAACGCGTCGGGCAAAACCAACTTGCTCAGGGCCATGACCGACATGCGGGACGCGGTGCGCACGTCTTTCGCGGACTGGCCGAAGTCGCCGGGCGTCCCCCGCCAGCCCTTCAAACTCGACCGCAAAAGCGCCGACGAAACGACCCTCTTCGAGGTCGACCTCGTCCTGGGCCATCACCGGAAGATCCGCTACACCTACGGATTCGAGCTGTCCGACGAACGCGTCGAAGCCGAGTGGCTGCACGCCTACCCCGACGGCGAGCGTCAGGTCTGGTTCGACCGAGAGGCGGGCCGGCCGGAGGCCGAGGGCCCCGAATTCGTCTTCGAGGGCGACGGCATCGCCGAGAACCGCCGCGACGACCTGGTTCGGTACACGCGGTCCGACGCGCTGTTCCTCTCCACCGGAGCCACCCTCAACGACCCCGTGCTGTCGGCGCTGCACCGTTGGTTCCTCGACAACCTGTGGCTGGTCACGCCAGGCGAGGACATCAGGGGGCGTACGACATTCACCCAGGGGATGCTGACCGACAAGAGTGCGAAGAACACGCAGCGGGCTTACCGCGAACGGATCCTCCAGCTCCTGGCCATCGCCGATCTGGGCATCACCGGCATCGACGTCGATCCCGAGTCCGGCGGTGTCCGACTCAGGCACCGGACCCCGGACGGCGGGGACGTACCGCTGGATTTCCTGCGCGAGGAGTCGTTCGGCACGCACGCCTGGTTCGCGTTCCTCGGCCCCATGCTCACGGTGCTGGACAACGGCACGACGCTGCTGGTCGACGAACTCGACTCCAGCCTCCATCCGACCCTCGCCGCCGAGGTCGTACGGATCTTCCAGGACCCGAAGGCCAATCCGAACAACGCCCAGCTCGTCTTCACGACACATGACGCGACCCTCCTCGGCAGCGCCGTACTCGACCGCCCGCTGGACCGGGAACAGGTGTGGATCGCGGCGAAGGAGCGCTCGGGGGCTACCAGCGTCTATCCCGTGACCGCCGCCCACCCGGCCGAGGACGAGGATTTGGAGAGCGGGTACCTACGAGGCCGCTACGGCGGTGTACCGCGCGTCGGCGCGGGAGCGATCGCTCGTGAACTGTCCTGGCAGGAGGCGAAGGAAACAGCGTGAGCAGGCGGGGCGGACGGCAGCAGGACAACGGTGTCGGCGGTGCGGCGGGGACGGGAGACGCGGGGCAAGCAGGAGAGGCGGGGACGCCACGGAGGCGCAGGGGGAGCAGGGACGACCGGTTCGCGCCGGTCCCGTACCGGCCGCCGGTCTCGAAGGAACAGCGGGTCCTCTTCGTCGCCTGTGAGGGCGAGGTCACCGAGCCGCAGTACCTCGACCACCTCAACTCCCGCTACGGAGACGGCGGCGACGGGGCGAGGCAGCCGTTCCTGATCCATCCGATCAGCGCGAAGAACGGTCTCATCCCCTCCAGGACAGTCGCCGCCGTACGTGACCTCAAGCAGGCCGCGGGCGAGGAGGCCTGGGTCATGTTCGACCGGGACCGGCACCACGACATTCCGAAGGCGCTCACGGACGCCGCCGAGGCCAACATCCAGGTGTGCTTCTCGCACCCGTCCTTCGACCTGTGGCTGCTGCTGCACTTCCAGGCGATGAGCGGGCGGCAGAGCGGCAGCAACAAGGACATCGTGAAGAAGCTGCGGGCGGCGCACCCGGCGTACAAGTCCTTCGACGTGAAGAACGACAAGAGCGTGAAGGGCGAGCGCCGGGACGCGCTGGACGATGAGGGCGCCGCCGTGAAGAGGGCCGTCGCGCACGCCAGAAGCCTGGTCAACCAGTGCGAGCACGGCGGCTGCAAGGCGGACAACCGGAAGCCCAAGCCCGTGCCGCGAACCAGCGCGCCGGAGTCCGACAGAAAATGGGCCGCACGCTCGGGGCATGCCGAGGACTGCCCCGTCCTCAAGCGGGACCCGTCCACCGACGTGTGGCGGCTGCTGGTCAGCCTCGGCATCGTGGACGACCGGTCGAGGTAGCCGTCCGCATGGCCGAAAGGCGCCGGCCCGACGGTTACCGCCCGCACCGGCTCGCCATCTAGGCTGCCCTGGCACGATCGATCGACCTCCCGTCCCCCACTCTCCACCGAAGGACCGGCGCGTGGCCCGCATCACCCTTCCCCAGTTGGAGCGGCACCTCTTCGCCGCCGCCGACATCCTCCGCGGCCGGATGGAGCCCTCCGACTACCGGGACTACATCTTCGGGTTGCTCTTCCTCAAACGGGCCTCGGACGAGTTCCAGCCCGCGTGGGAGCGTACGTATCAGCAGCGGCTGAAGGAGACGGGCAGCGAGACGAAGGCCCTGCAACGGGCCGACAACCCCGAGTTCTACACCAAGGTCTTCTACGTCCCGCCGCGCGCCCGCTGGTGGACGGGCCCGCACGTGCTCGACCCCGACGAGCCCGAGGTGACCGTCCCCGGGATCGAGGCGCTCACCGCCGAGACCAGAGGACCCGACGGCAAGGTCGTGCAGGCCGGTGAGTATCTCGACAAGGCGCTCGCGGCGCTCCAGGAGGGCAACTCACGGCTGACCGGCGTCGCCTCCCACATCGAGTTCAACGCGGTGGTCGGCAACAAGCCGCGCTTCACCACCAACGAACTGCTGTCCCTGATCCGGCACTTCAGCATCTACCGGCTCCGCAACGAGGATTTCGAGTTCCCCGACATGCTGGGCGCGGCCTACGAGTACCTGCTCGGCCGGTTCGCGGACAGCGCGGGCCAGAGCGGCGGCGAGTTCTACACCCCGCGTTCGGTCGTCCGGATGCTGGTGCGTCTGCTTGACCCGCAGCCCACCGAGAGCGTCTACGACCCCTGCATGGGCTCCGGCGGCATGCTCATCGCGGCCCGCGAGTACGTCGAGGAGCACGGCGGCAACCCGGACGAGCTGGGCATCAACGGCCAGGACCGCAACCCCGCGTCCTGGTCCATGGCGAGCATGAACATGGTGCTGCACGGCATCCGCAAGTTCGATCTCCACCACGGCGACACCCTCACCGAGCCGCTCCACCTCGACGCCGGCAAACGCCTGCTCACCTTCACCAAGGTCCTTTCCAACCCTCCTTTCTCCCAGCCCTACGACCAACAGGCGGTGGCCGCCGCCGACGGCGTGCACGGCACGCGTATGAAGTGGGGCTGGGCGCCGGAGAAGGGCAAGAAGGCCGACCTGATGTTCGTCCAGCACATGATCTCGGTGCTGGCGCGCAACGGCGTGGTCGCCGTCGTCATGCCCCGCGGAGTGCTCTTCCGTGGTGGCAAGGAGAGGGACATCCGCGAGGAGCTGCTGCGCGACGACTGCGTGGAGGCCGTGATCGGCCTTGGGCCGAACCTCTTCTACGGCGTCGGCATCCCGGCCTGCGTGCTCGTACTCCGGCGCCCGCGTGAGAAGCCGGACGCGGAGCGGCGCAAGAAGGTCCTCTTCATCAACGCCGACCGCGAGTTCACGGTGGGCAGTAAGCAGTACGAGTTGGGCCCCGAGCACGTCGAGAAGATCGTCACGGTGTTCAAGGAAGGGCGCGAGCTGTCGGGCTACTCGCGGTGGGTCGGGGTGGACGACCTCCTCGCTGAGGGCGCCAACCTCAACATCCGCCGCTGGGTGGACAACTCGCCGCCGCCCGAGCCGCAGGACGTACGGGCTCACCTGTACGGAGGTGTACCGGTCGCGGAGGTCGCGGCGCGGACGAAGATGTTCGACTCGTACGGTGTCGACGCGTCATCACTCTTCGCCGCGCGCCATGACGACCCTGCCTACTACGACTTCGCGCCTGAAGGGGGTGAGGCCACGGCGGCGCGTATCGCCGAACTCGCGGCGGCGAAGGAGACCGAGCTGCGGTCTGCGTACGCCGATTGGTGGACGGAGGGTTCGAAGCTCTTCGCCCAGCTGGCTGAGGATCATCGGCTCATGGACCTGCGCTCAGGTCTCCTGGACGGCTTCACCAAGGCGATTGGGGCGGTCGGTGTACTCGACGAGTACCGGACGGCGGGCATCGTCGCCGACTGGTGGACGCATGCCCGCTACGACATGAAGGCTCTGGCGGCGGGCGGTTTCGCCCGCGTTCTCGAAGGCTGGGTGGACTCGACGGAAGCGATCGTCCGACCGGCGGAGGGCGCGGTGAGCACCGGTACCTCGCGCAAGCAGACTGTGTCGCCCACCGACCGCCGCCGCGCGATGGACCAGCCGGTTGTACGCCACCTCATCCCTGAGTTCCTCGCCCAGTACGCGGTGGTGGAGGCGGAGGTCGCGATGGCGGAAGCGGCCTACAAGGAGGCGCTGGACGCGCTGGCGGCGGCGAAGCCAGCGGAGGACGGCGAGGAGGACGGCGACGCGGTGGACTCCGTTGAGTCGGCCGAGCCGGTGTCGGACGAGGAATCCGCCCGTCTGGAGCGTGAGTTGGTGGCCTGTCGAAAGGTGCGCACGGCAACGACGAAGAAGCGCAAGGCTCTTGACGACCGTTTTCTGAAGAATCTCGTGGATGCGTCCAAGGTTGTTCTGGCGGACGAGGAGCGGACCCAGGAGGTCGTCCTGGACGTCCTGAACGAGGACATCTCCGGGCGAGTGGACGCAGCGTTCGCGGTGGGGCGGCGGGAGCTGGTGGCTGTGTTCCGCCGGTGGATGGAGAAGTACGGGGTGTCGCTGAGCGAGCTGGAGGGGACGAGCGAGGCGGCTCAGGGGGAGCTGGTGGAGTGGCTGGAGGGGTTGGGCTATGGGCGGTGAAAGCGGCTACACGCGCGTGGTCCGACTGGGGTCTGTGCTCGCCGAGAAGCCGAGAAACGGGTATTCACCAAAGGACGTTCCGGAATGGACCGGGCTTCAGGCTCTTGGCTTGGGGTGCCTTACAGTGAACGGCTTCGCTCCAGTGCAGCTGAAAAACGTTCCGGACACGCCCATGGCGCGCCGTTGTGTGCTAGCCGACGGGGACGTACTCATCAGCCGGGCCAACACGAGAGAACTTGTTGGGCTTGCTGGTCGATACGCGGGTACCGGCCACCCATGCATCTACCCCGACCTCATGATGCGGCTGCGCCCGACCGAGACACAGTGCCTTCCCTCCTACCTTGAGATTGTTCTCGGGTCGCACACGGTACGCAAGGCTGTGCGGGCTGGGGCACGAGGCACGAGCGACAGCATGGTCAAGATCAGTGCGGCGTTGGTCGAGGGGCTTGAAGTCCCACTGCCGTCGTTGGACCGACAGCGCCGGATCGTCGCCGCGCATGACGCCTTCGAGCGGCGGATCAGAGGGTTGGAAGGGCTGCTCAGCAAACTGCGATTCGCCGAGCAGGCCTTGTCAGCCGAGGTCTTGTCGCGAGGCAGCGAGCGGGACGAGGTCCCGCTGAAGACCGTCGCGACCGTCGCCGCCGGGGTGACCCTCGGGTCAGAGCCCGTTGGTGCCGGAACCGTCGAACTGCCGTATCTGCGTGTCGCCAACGTTCTCGACGGGAGTATCGACACAACTGACGTCAAGCGGGTCCGGATTCTCCGTGCTCAGTACGAGCGGTACGCCCTGAAGAAGGGAGACCTGCTGCTCACCGAGGGCGGGGACCTCGACAAGCTCGGCCGGGGCGCGGTCTGGGACGGACGTATCGAGGCATGCCTTCACCAGAACCACGTGTTCCGGGTCCGCTGCGGGGAGCGGCTGTCGTCGGACTTCCTCGCGCTGTACACGGCGTCGCCCGCTGGCCGTGCCTACTTCCAGCGTGTGGGCAAGCAGTCCACGAACCTTGCCTCGATCAACTCGACCCAGGTGAAGGCCATGCCCGTTCCGGTGCCTCCGCTGGATGAGCAGGAGCGGCTGCTCGGGCCGATTCGTGCGGTAAGAAGGCGCTCTGAGGCGTTGGAGAAGCAGATCACCAAGCTAAGGACCGTTCAGCGGGCGGTGGTCGAGGACCTGCTGGTCGGCCGGGCAGGGGTCTCCGCTACCTGAGTGGAGCCGCTTTGACGCTCTGCACAAGCGCCCCCAGCGCAGCCCGGTCCGTGGTCAGAACGCGGGCCGGGCTCTCGCTCTCTCGGAGAGCGATGCCCTCCGGGCTCGGTGCGGCTATCTCGACGCAGTTGTTGCCGCCCTCCCCGGAGAAGGACGACTTCAACCAACACAACTCCGACAAGGCCTGCTCCTTCTACATCTCTTTTGCGATCGCGCGGATGAAATCAGCCGAATTCTTCGGAGTCAACGCCGTTCGCTTGGCCAAGTCCAGGCGTTGGCGAAAGTTCTCCAACTGAGTTGGGGAGTCGAAGAACAACGGGCCGGCCGGTGAGTCCATGTGCACTGTGTCCAGGTGTGGGTTGTCGGCCGCCGCGTATAGGACGGCGTCTCCCACTGTGGGGAAGCCTCCGTTGGCGAACGGGATCACCAGCAAGGTCACGTTGTCACGCTCGTTCTCGTCCAACAAGTGATGAAGTTGGGCGCGTGCCACGTCCCGGCCGCCGAACTGCATCCGCAGGGCGGCCTCGTGGATGATCCCGACGTAGGGCACCGGCTTGTCTCCCGTGAGCACACACTGCCGGGCGAGACGGTGTGCGATGCGCAACTCGACTTCCAGGCGTGGAAGCTTCGGTACGACGAGGTCGAAGATCGCCCTGGCGTGGTCCTCGGTGTGGAACAACCCTGGAAGGTGCGAGGTCTGCACGGTGCGCAGGTGTATGGCGTTGTGCTCGATCTCGGAGATGTCGAGATGCCCCGGAGGTACTTTGCCCCGGTACTCGTCCCACCAGCCCGGCTTGCGGCCGCCCGTCATCGCGGCCAACGTGTCGATCAGAGCGTCGTCGTTGCACTCGTAGATGCTGGCCAGCCTGCGTAGGCGTTCCTCGCCGATGCCGTAACGCCCTGCCTCGATGTTCGAGATGTTGGTGCGATCCGTGCCCAGTGCGCCAGCTGCGGCGGGGGCGGACATACCGACTGCTTCGCGAAGCCGCCGCAACTCCAGGCCCAAACGGCGCTGTCGGATTGTCGGGGTGTTCGGTGCCATCAGGGCCCTCCTTGCTTGCGCACAGTGTGCCGATGGTGGCGCTCCGAGTCCATCTCGTAGAAAAACTACACCCGTTCCAGTGAGATGAATAGCACGGGTTAAATTCCCCTCGCTATGGTGTGACTCAGGCCACCGCCCCCCGCCCCACCCTCACGGAAGTACACCGGACCCCCACCGCCCATCCGGAAGGCGGCGAACGTCCCGGCAAAGACACCGCACCGGCCCGGAGCCGGAGGGCACGGCCGTACCGCGCGATTCTCATCCGCGCGCTCAGCGAAGCCACTCGCACCAACGGAGGTGCCGCGTGACCCGACCCCCCACCGTCCTCACCCCCCACGCCGACGACCCCGAACCCCCTCCACCCGCTGACCTCAGCCCCCTCCCCTTCACCGCCCCCTGGAGCTACGAACTCCACTTCCCCTGCGATCCCCGAGCCCCCGGCATCGCCCGCCTCACCCTCCGTGCCGTACTCACCGCCCACGGCCTCGCCCAACTCACCGACCGTGCCGAGCTGCTGGCATCCGAGCTCGCGACCAACTCGGTACGGCACACCAAAGGGCCCGCGTTCGTCCGCTTGCACTGGCTGGACCCCGTCCTCCGGGTGAGCGTCTGGGACATGGGCCCCGACCTGCCGTCGCTGCCACCGCCCCCGGCCGTACCGGCGTACGCGGACGGAGGGCGAGGCCTGCTGATCCTCGACCTGCTCGCCGACCGCTGGGGCGGCTGCGGCACGGGCGAGGGGCCGTACGGGCCCGCCGGCAAGACGATCTGGTTCGAGCTGGCCCTTCCCCCGCAGCCGCCGCCCGCCCTCGCGGCTTGAAACGGAGATCCGCCGAGCCCGCAAAGCGCCCCCGTGGCTTGATCGCTAGGCCGAAACACCCCTGGTCGGTTCCCTGCCCGTGAGTAGAGTTTCCTGTACGTCCCATGGAGACGCTGGGGCGCACGGTGAGGGCAGGGAGTCCAGCGGTGAGTCGGCGGGAGCTACCGGAGTACGACAAGACCGAGCAGCCGCTGATACGGCACCTGGTCGACCTCGGATGGGAGCACCTGGAAGGGGCGCCGCCCGGCGAACCGGCCACCTCGCCGGGCCCGTCCGGGCGCGAGGCGTTCACCGAGGTCGTCTACGCGAACCGTTTCCGGGATGCGGTCTCGCGGATCAACCCGGGCCCGAACGGCAGGACCTGGCTCACGAACTCCCAGCTCGACCACCTCCTCGCCCTCGTGCTCGGCACGGCCCCCGGTCAGGGCCCTGCCGATCGCGGCGTGCGCGGCAACCTCGCCGTGACCGGGCTGCTGCGCAAGGGCGTCAACGCCCGCATGCTGCCCGGCTGGAAAAAGGGTGACCCCGAACACGTACAACTCGTCGACTGGGACGGGGAGAACGGCGGCCGCAACGACCTGCTCGCGGTCAGTCAGTTTCGTGTGGAGCGGACGGACGCGGCTCCCGTCACCCCCGACCTCGTCCTGTTCGTCAACGGGCTGCCCTGGGTCGTCATCGAGTGCAAGGCCCCGCTCACCTCCGGCGGCAGGGAGGAGAGCAGGGCCGCCCTCGACGACGCGGTCGGGCAGGTCTGCCGTTACGCAAGCCTGGAATCGCCGTTCCCCGTCGCCGAGTTCACGCGCTTCGCGCAGGTGCTGGTCGGTACCGACCGTACGTACGCGGAACTGGGGACGGTCACCTCGACGCCCGAGTACTTCACGCCCTGGCGCACGACCGAGCCCGCGCCCGCCGACGGGTGCGCCACCGACATGGCGGTCCTCGTCGCCGGAGTCCTGCGACCCGACCATCTCCTCACTCTCGTACGGGACTTCACCACCGAGCGCGGGCAGGGCAGCCGTACGCTCAAGGTGATCGGCCGGTACCAGCAGTTCAAGGCCGTGCGCAGACTCGCCCGTCAGCTTCAGCGCCGCAGGAGAGCCATCGCGGCGAAGCAGGAAGTCGACCAACGCGGCGGGGTCGTCTGGCACACACAGGGCTCCGGCAAGAGCCTCACCATGGCCTTCCTCGTCCGCCACATCAGAAGCGACAGCGAGCTCAAGCACCACAAGGTCGTCGTCGTCACCGACCGCATCGACCTGGAGAAGCAGATCCGGGCCTCGCTGGCGGCCGCCGAGGAACCCGTCTACCGGGCCGACGGCGTCGCCAACGCACGGGCGCAGCTGGCGGCACCTGTACCGGACGTCGTCCTGGTCATGCTCCAGAAGGCCCAGCGCGACGACACCGCCTACGACGGCCGTGAGGACAGTCTCCCGGCACAGGGGGCCGACAAGGACGCCTCCGCCCAGGTGCGGCCCGCGAACCCGAGCTCGGACATCGTCGTGCTCGTCGACGAGGCGCACCGGGGCCACGCTGGCTGGCTGCACGCCCGGCTGCGCGCCCTGTTGCCGAACGCCGTCCTGGTCGGCTTCACCGGCACGCCCATCATCCGGGGTGCCCGCAAGGAGACCGAAGCGATTTTCGGGCCGCTCGTCGACGCCTACACACTGCGCGAGGCCGAGCTCGACCGGTCCGTGGTCCCCGTACGGTACGAGGCGTACGACGCGCCGCTGGAAGTGATCGAGAAGGCCGCGCTCGACGCCAAGTTCGACGAGCAGGTACCCGACGACCCGGAGCGACGCGAGCGGGTGCTACGGAAGTTCGCCCGGAAGAAGGAAGTCCTCGAAGCGTCCTCGGTCATCGCCGCCAAGGCCGACTTCATGCTGCGGCACTGGGCGGTCAACGCCCTGCCCGACCGCTTCGGCGCCCAGCTGGCGGCCGTTTCCCGGCTCGCGGCCGTCCACTACCGGGACGCGCTGCTCGCCGCCCGGGACCGGCTGGTCGCACAGCTCGACGCGCTCGACCCGGCGATCGCCCACGACCCGATGGCGGCCCTCGGCGCCGACGACGAGCTGCGGAAACTGCTCACCGTACTGCCGCACCGTGACGTCCTCGCCTCGATCGACGCGGCGGTGGTGATCCACGGCGACCCGCGCAAGGACCCCGCCGGCTGGCGGCAGTGGACGCTGAAGTCCCGGCAGGACACGTACATCGAGCGCTTCAAGGAGGGACTCGGGGACCCGTTGGCCGCCGCGACCGACCCCTCGTGGCCCGTCGAACCCCACGGCCCGTCGGGACAGGCGTACGGCGCCACCGGCGCCCCCGTGACGGACGTATGGCAGGTGGAACGACCGCACGGCGAGGACGACGCGGCGGACGAAGCGTACGAAGGCGGACAGGAGACGGCGGAGCCCCTCGCCTTCCTCGTCGTCCAGTCGATGCTCCTCACCGGCTTCGACGCCCCCGTCGAACAGGTCCTCTACCTGGACTGCGCGCTCTCCGGTGCCGGACTGCTCCAGGCCGTCGCCCGCACCAACCGGCCCTACCCGCGCAAGCGGTGGGGAACGCTCGTCGACTTCGTCGGCATCGGCGACGAACTGGCCCGCTCCCTGCGCGCCTACGAAGAGCACCACCTACGGGAGGTCTACGGCTTCGAGAACGTCACCGTCGACCACCTGCGCCGCGACTTCGAGGGGCCGCAGCCCACTGATGACGGTCTGCTGCTCCAGGCGGACGCCGCCGCCGACCGGCTCCTCGACGACCTGCACGGCCGCGTCGCCCGCTTCATGGACGGTCACGGACTCGCGTCGTACGACGAACACGGAATCCTCTCCCTGGCCGACGAACAGCGTCGCGAGGCACTGCTCGACGTACTCGAAGGCCCGCTCGCGCGCGGTCAGTTCGACGAACTGGCACGTGACTTCCTCACCGCTCTGGGCGCGGTCCTGCCCCGTCCGTACGCCCTGCGGTACGAGCGGTTCGCGGGCCGGCTGGGAGAGGTGCAGTACCTGGCACGGCAGCGCTACCTGGACGGACGCGACGAGTTCAGCCCGCGCCGGTACGGGGCGAAGGTACGCCGACTCATCGCCGACCACCTCCGGGTGACGGGTGTCGAGCTGCGGGTCCCGCCCATCGAACTGAGCGCGCCCGAGTTCATGGAACGAGTCGACGCCAACCCCGACGCCCGCGCCAGGACCCGGTACATGGTCAGTCGGCTGCGGACCCACATCACGGCGAGGATCGGCACGGACCGGGCCCGCTACGAGCTGTTCAGCGCCCGTCTGGAGGAGATCGTCCAGCGGATGCGCCAGGACTTCGAGCAGGCCGCGACCGACCTGGCACGGCTGTACGGCGACATCACGGCGGACGTCGAGGAGACGGGCCCGTCCCTCGACCCGCTGACGGAACGGCCGGTCTACCGGGCGCTGGTGCGGGCACTGGAGCAGGAGGGCGCGCCCCTCCCCTCCACCGAGGTCGATCTGTACGGGGCGGCCTGCCTCCTCACGGCGGACATCGCGGTCCTGGTGCGGACACCGCACTTCGTGACCCAGGCCGACGCCCAGAGCGAGGCGCGCAAGGTGCTTCGCTTCTACGTGAGTGACCGCCTGCACATCGACTGGGAGGACACCGCGTACACGGCCGCCGCGCTGCTGGAGCTCGCCGTGCAGCGGCGGGACGACTTCCTCCGCCACGAGCCGCGGCCGCACGCGTAGCGCCTGGCGCCGGCCGCGTCGGTGTCGGTGTCGGGTGGTACCAATGCCGGGTGAGCCTCTCCGTGCAGTCCGCCCTCGCGTCGCTCCCTCTGCCGGGGGAGTGGACGTGGAAGGTCGTCGTACGGCCGCGCCGCCGGACCCTCGGGATCGAGATCCGCGAGGACGGCGGGGTGCTGTTCGCGGTGCCCCCCGACGCCGATCCACAGGCGGTCGCGGCGGCCGTACGGTCCCGCCTCCCCCGCATAGCGCACGAGGTCGACCGGCGCAGGCGCGGGGGAGGGGAGCCCCGCAAGGAACTGGTCAGCGGGGCGAGCTTCGCGTATCTCGGCCGCCGCCACCGGCTGAGGGTCGTGGCCGCAGAGCCTGGCACACGGGTACGGCTGCACCAGGGATGGCTGGAACTTCCGCGCCCCGACTCCCCAGGGGTGGGCGCGCGGCTGATCGCCGACTGGTACACCGCACGGGGCGTGGACTGGATGACCGCTCGTATGCGGCCTCTGGCCGCGCGGGCAGGTGTGGCCCCCGGAGACGTCGTCGTACGAGACCTCAAGGAGCGCTGGGGCGCCTGTGACCCGGACGGGACCATCACCGTGCACTGGGCGTTGATGCAACTGCCTCCTGCCCTGGTGGACCTCGTCCTCGTACATGAGCTGACGCACCTCGCCGTCCCGGCTCACGGGCCGTCGTTCCGGCGCAGAATGCGGCTGGCACTCGGAGACCTGGAAGAACTGGAACACCGTTTCGCGCAGGCCGAGCCCGATCTGTGGCGCGGGGCTGTGTGAGTCCTACTCGACGACCTCGGTGTCGTAGAAGCACAGATGCCCCTTGATCTCGGCAACCCCGGCCTTCGGGTCGGGGTACGCCCACACGAGGTCGGGGGCCTCGGGGAGCGACCAGTAGGACGCCGTGCCCTTGAACGGGCAGTACGAGTGCGTCCCGGACGCGGTCAGCAGCTCCATGCGGACATCCCCTTCGGGGATGTAGTACCGCACGGGACAGCCCGTCTCGCGCAGCACCAAGGGGCGGCTGCTCTCCGCGAGCACCCGGTCCCCTTGGACCACACGGACGTGTTCGGAGCCTTGTTCGATGGTGATGCGATGGCCTTCGGTCACGATCGCCCCTCCTCGGGTAGCCGTCTCACCGGGTACAGCGCAGGCTGCTGGTGAGTTCTTCCGAGGAGGTCGTAGGAGGTCACCATGGCACCCGCAGATCCGGCCGAAGGGGTCGGCAAGCCGTCCAAGGACCCGTCCAGGAACCGCCGGAGCCTCACGCACCGGGCCCGCTACGCCCTGCGCCATCCCCAGCGTGTGCCCGCGCACGCACACCGGGTGGCTCGGGACACCTGGCTGCGGCTCAGGCACCGCGACCACATCGCGTACTACCGGGCCGTCATGGCCGCCGACACGGCACGCAGCCCGGAGGCCGCCGTCGGGCACAACCCGTCCGTCGAGAAGTGGGAACGCATGGGCCGCATGCAGTTCGACTACCTCGTACGGCACGGTCTGGAGCCCCGGCACCGGATGCTGGAGATCGGCTGCGGGAACCTGCGGGCCGGGCGCCTGTTCATCGACCACCTGGACGCCGGGAACTACTACGGGATCGACATCTCGCCGGCCATCCTCA
The DNA here is from genome assembly GCF_042802555.1 of Streptomyces sp. NPDC057474. Classification (NCBI taxonomy): domain Bacteria; kingdom Bacillati; phylum Actinomycetota; class Actinomycetes; order Kitasatosporales; family Streptomycetaceae; genus Streptomyces; species Streptomyces sp. NPDC057474. Next base: position 19,918 of record NZ_JBHVDX010000181.1, read on the forward strand.
TGGAGGCCCAGCGCACTCTCGCGCGAGAGGGTTTGCAGTCCAAAGTCCCTCACCTCGCGCTCGTCGCCGACCTCACGTTCTCCTTCCTGCCAGCCGGCCATTTCGACGTCGTCCACGCGCACAGCGTGTTCTCCCACTCCCCGCCGCACGTCATCGAGCAGTGCCTCGCACACGTCGGCCGCGTCCTCGCCCCCGGCGGCTTCTTCGACTTCACCTTCGGCCGCACCGAGGGCACGGAGCACCAGGTGCTCCACGAGGACTTCTACTACCGGACCGACACCCTCGTCGAACTCGCCCGGCAACACGGCCTGTCCGCCCGCCTCATGGACGACTGGGAGGACCTGCCGCACCGCCAGTCGAAGATCCGCGCGACCGTGGCGAAGGACGCCGGTGGACAAGCGGACCCGATGTCGGTGCCGCCCCCTAACGTGGCCCCATGAACATCTGCGTCTTCCTCTCCGCCGCCGACCTCGCCGACCGTTACACGCGCCCCGCGAAGGAGTTCGCCAAGCTGATCGGCAAGGGCGGGCACACCCTGGTGTGGGGCGGCTCGGACGTCGGGCTGATGAAGGTGGTCGCCGACGGCGTGCAGGAGGCGGGCGGCGGACTGCTGGGCGTCTCGGTCGAGTTCCTGGCGGCCAAGGCGCGGCCCGGCACCGACGAGATGGTGATTGCGCTGGACCTCGCCGAGCGAAAGCGGCTGCTCCTGGCGAAGGCCGACGCGGTCGTCATCATGGTCGGCGGGACCGGAACGCTCGACGAGGCGACCGAGATCCTGGAGCTGAAGAAGCACGGCCACACCGAGATGCCGGTCGTGCTCCTCAACACCGAGGGCTTCTACGACGGCCTGAAGGAGCAGTTCCGGCGCATGGAGGACGAGGGCTTCTTGCCCCGCCCGCTCACCGACCTGGTCTTCTTCGCGGAGGAGCCGGTGGGGGCGATGGCGTACCTGGAGGAGAGCCGGGGCATCGCGTGAGCTGTTTTTCGTCCCGCTCCGGTGATGCGAGCATGACCGCATGGCTACTCATCTGATCACCGGGGCGGGTTCCGGCATCGGCGCGGCCGTCGCCCGACGGCTGCACGAGCGCGGGGACGACCTCGTGCTGCACGCGCGCGACGCGGGGCGGGCGAAGGAGCTGGCGGCGGAGTTCCCGGGGGCGAAGACGCTGGTCGGCGATCTGGCGGACCCGGGCAGGCTCTCCTGGGCGTTCTCCCACCAGACCCTGCCCGACCGCGTGGATTCGTTGTTGCACATCGCGGGTGTGGTCGACCTCGGGCCGGTGGGCGAACTGACGCCCAAGTCCTGGCGCCACCAGCTCGACGTCAACCTCATCGCCCCCGCCGAACTGACCCGCCACTTCCTGCCCCAACTCCGGGTCGCCCGTGGGCACGTGGTGTTCGTCAACTCCGGCGCGGGTCTCAACGCGCACGCGGACTGGTCCGCGTACGCCGCGTCCAAGCACGGGCTCAAGGCGTTGGCGGACTCCCTGCGGTGGGAGGAGCACGGGAACGGGGTCCGGGTCACCACGGTGTACCCCGGGCGCACCGCCAGTCCCATGCAGGCGAAGGTGCACCAGCAGGAGGGCAAGGAGTACGACCCGTCCCGGTGGATCGCGCCCGAGTCGGTCGCGACGACGATCCTCATGGCCCTGGACCTGCCCCGGGACGCGGAAGTGAACGACCTGACGGTCCGCCCGGGCGCCTGACAGCTCGCGGGTTCGGGGTTCGTCGGCGGGTGCAGCTCCGGTGGGGTTCCTCGCGCAGTTCCCCGCGCCCCTCAAAGACACGCCCCCCCGCGGGCCTGAAAAGCATGGGGCGCAGCCCCTGCTTCTCAGGGGCGCGGGGAAC
>NZ_JBHVDX010000182.1:0-21753 GCF_042802555.1 Streptomyces sp. NPDC057474
GCCGTACGAGGGCCCGCCCGCCGAACGTTCCGGGCGGGCCCTCGTCGTTGGAATGGAACTTGATTCCGGTCAGCGGCGAAGTACGAGCTGCCGACCGACCCCGAGCAGCTGATCAGACAAGAATGTCCCGGTGATGCCGGAGGGGACGACGACCCGTCCCGGCCCGGCCCGGGGGCCTCGGGCTACGACGGCTACTTCATCTTCGCCCCGGTGACGTACGCGTTCCTCGGCTTCCGTGACGAGCGCTCCTCGTGCGACGGCAAGGACGTCAAGCGCTACACCCAGCTCTCATACCTGGACAGTTGCGCGATCGTCGACAAGGTCGAGCAGTATCCGTCCGCCGCGGGCTAGGACTCGGCGGGAACTCTGAGGGCGGCCAGGACCGGAAGGTGGTCCGTGGCCGCCCTCAGGTCGTCCTCGGTGATGCCGGGGTGGTCCAGGGGGACTCCGCAGCCGAGAACCTCGATGCCAGGGGTGGCCAGGATCGCGTCGATGCGCTGGTGGGGTTCGGTGGGGGTGGAGCTGTACTCGCCGCCCCAGGGGGTGGTGGTCCAGCAGTCCTGGAGTTCGCCGGCGAGGCGGCGGAACGTGCGGCCGTGCGGACGCTCGTTGAGGTCGCCGCCCGCGACCGCGTGCGTCACGCCCAGGCCGGCCAGGTGGTCGAGGAGCAGGCCGCCCTGCTCGTACCGCTCGTCCTTCTGCAGGGAGAGGTGGCAGGACAGGACGCCGAGACGGGCGCGGCCGAAGCGGACCACCGCCGTGGCGAAGCCGCGTCTGTGCAGGCCGGGGGTGAGCGGCAGGAGGACATCCTCGGTGTGCTCGACCGTGGCGCGGAGGTTGCACAGCAGCGCGGGGCCGGAGGCGGTGGCGCCGCCGGAGAGGGTGACCAGGTGGGAGGCCGCGGCGAGCCTGGCGAGTTTCTTGCGCCAGCGGAAGAAACGGGGGGCTTCCTGGATGAGGACCAGGTCGGGGGCGCAGGCGGTGATCACTCGGGCGAGGGCGTCTGTGTCGTCCCGCATGGAGCGGATGTTGTAGCTGAGGACGCGGATGACTGCCGAACCGTCGGGGTTCGTGCGGGAGTTGGGGAGCGCCGAAGGAGCCATGTGATCAAGGTACTCGGCGGTGGGATGCTGGGAAGAGCTCGCGGCGGAGGGTCGTTCGTTCGGTTGACGGCCGGTGGGGGCTGGTCGCGCCCACCCGGCGGAACCGGCACATTGATACAGCCCCGCGCCCCTGACCGACAGAAGACAGGGGCGCGGGAAGTACCCCGTGGCTACATGATCGGGTCGGGTTCTCTCGCCAGGTCCGCCGCGCCCACCAGGCCCGCCTCGTTGCCCAGTTGGGCGGCGATGACCTCGGCCACCGGGCGCCAGTTGCCGCCGACGAGCCAGCGCTTGTAGGACTTGCGGATGGGGTCGAGGACCAGTTCGCCCTCGTCCGACAGGCCGCCGCCCACGATGAACGCCGACGGGTCGAAGAGGGAGGCGAGGTCGGCGAGGCCGGCGCCGGCCCAGCGGGCGAGTTCGCGGTAGGAGTCGACGGCGACCGGGTCGCCCTGGCGGGCGGCCATGGAGATGTGCTTGCCCTCGATGCCGTCGGGGGTGCCGTCGCCGAGGCCGAGGAGGAGCTCCGCGTTCTCGGGGGTGGCGTTGGCGCGCTGCTTGGCGTACCTCACCAGAGCCCGCCCGGACGCGTACTGCTCCCAGCAGCCCTGCGAGCCGCAGCCGCACTGCAGCCCGTCCGGGACCATGCGGATGTGGCCGAACTCGGCTGCTACGCCGTAGTGGCCGCGGCGCAGCTTGTTGCCGATGATGATGCCCCCGCCGAGGCCGGTACCGAGGGTGATGCAGATGACGTTGCGGTGGCCCTTGCCGGCGCCGAACTTGTACTCGCCCCACGCGGCGGCGTTGGCGTCGTTCTCCACGACGACCGGCAGGCCCACGCGTGCTTCGACCTTCTCCTTGAGCGGCTCGTTGCGCCAGTCGATGTTGGGGGCGAAGTAGACCGTCGACCGCTCCCGGTTGACGTAACCGGCCGCGCCGATGCCGACACCGACGATCTCGTGTCCGGCTCGCGCGCCCTCGACGGCGGCGGCGATGGCGTCCACGATCCCGTCGGGCGTGCCCGGGGTCGGCACCTTGTGGGTCGAGAGGATGTTGCCTTCCTCGTCGACCACACCGGCCGCGATCTTGGTACCGCCGATGTCGACGCCGATGGTGAGTCCCATGAATCCCTCAGTTTCGGTCAAGCCCCGCATACGGCCAACCGTACCCGAGGCCCCGCGCCGGGACTCCCGACGTCCGCCGGGCGGACGGGCCCGGCGTCAGTCCAGGTCGATGCGCTCTCCGGGGCCCGGATCGTCGCCCTGGCCGCGGTCTTCCCGGTGGGCGGTGTCCCGGTTCGTCCAGCGGCGCTCCTGGGCCTCGACGGCGGAGCGGTACGCGGCGAGCAGTTCGTTGCCGGCGGAGGCGAGGTGGTCGAAGACGTCCGGATTGCGTTCGATGACCGGTTCGACGGCGGCCTTGGCCTGCCGGACGACCTGGTTGACCATCTGCTGGGCCGCACCCCCGGCGACCGCGCCGAGCAGCGGCGACTGCAGCCCGGACAGCTTGTCCGCGACGGTGTCGACGAGCTTGCGCAGTTCCTCGGCGGCCGAGCCCGGCGGCGGTCCGTACTTCGCCCGGCGGCGGGCCTTCTCCGCGGCGAGGTCCTCCTCGCACGCCGTCGCCCAGGCGTCGGAGTCGGTCGCGCGCGCCCGGTCGGTCGCGCGGGCCTGCTCGGCCGACCGCGCCTCCTCGGCCGCGTCCTTACGACCGGCGTCGGACGTGGGGCGCTCTTCGCTCATGGCGGGCTCCTGCCTACGGTTCGTACCTTCGACGTTACCCGAACGGGCGTATACGGTTCACCGTGTCCGGGGCCACAACTGCGGGTCCGGCGCGAAACGGATCCTCAAGCAGCCGTCGCGCAGGGCCGCGCCGTCGACCGTGCACCGGCGCAGTGCCGACGGCAGCGGAACGATACGGCGGAACTGTCCCGCCGTGACGACCAACTCGTCGCCGCGCCGGATGAGATCCAGCTCGTCCCGTATCGCCCCGGGCAGCGGGATGTGCCACACGAGCACGCCCTCGTCCCCGAGGTTGTCGGTGACGGGCCACGCGACGCGGGCGGGAGCGTCACCCGCACCGGGGACGTGGAGGGCGGCGAGGTCGTCGACGCCGCGGGGGTCGCGGCCGAGGTGGGCGACGCCCCGTACGGGACGGGCCCGCCGTACCGAAGCCTCCTCCCATTCCTCCAACGCCTTGCGCTGCTGGGCGACGAGGCCGGCGAGCCAGGTGTCGTGCGTACCCTCGGGCAGGACCCGGTTGGCGATCAGCATGTCCACGGGGAGGGACCGCAGGGCGAGTCCGACGCTCGCGAGGCGCACCTGGTCGGCGCCGGCCGGGCCCGGCTCCGCGACCAGCCGCACACTCGTCCCCGGGTCCTCGACGACCGCCGCGACGGCGGCCAGCTCGACGTCCCACCGGGCGGCCGTCTCGTACAGCCACTCGGCGGGCATCGGCACACCGGCGAGCCGCCCGAGGACCGGCCGCAGCGCACGGGCCGCCTGCCGCTCGGGCGGGAGCAGCCGCCGCAGATACCGTCGCAGCTCCTCCGGGAGACCGAGCAGCGCGAGTGCCTGCGGCGCGGGCGGCAGATCGACGACGAGCAGGTCGTACGCCTCCGACAGCGCGGCGTCGCGCAGCGCCCGCAGCAGAGCCAGCTCCTCTGCGCCGGGAAGGGGCGTGAGCTCCTCGGCATCCAGCCGCCCCGCCCCCAGCAGATCGAGCACCGACGCGGCGCGCTCCTGAAAGGCGACGAGATCCTCCCGGAACCGCTCCGCCGCGTCGGGCCGCCACGCGGTGAGGTTCGCCGCGACCCGGAGGGGTTCCGCGCCGGTCGCCGTCCCGAGCACCGCTCCCAGGCTGTCGACCCGGTCCGCGCTCAGCACGAGCGTCCGTGTGCCCGCGCGAGCCGCCTCGACGGCCGTGGCCGCCGCGACCGTCGTACGGCCAGTGCCGCCTTGCCCGGTGATCAGGATGGTGCGCATGAGGGTGAACGGTAACCCAGCGACAGGGTGCGCACCGACGCAGACCAGACCCCCGGGATTACTGCCGGGCGGGGCTTGGAGGCGCTTACCGGCGCCGACAGGGTGCCGCTGCGCCCACCCTCCCCCCATCGCCCCTATCGCCCCTATCGCCCCCAGTGGCACGATGGCCCGCAGTCGGGGCGGCCTGGATCACCAGGGCGAGTCGGGCAGGTGAGGTGGGAAGGACCTACGCCCCGGACTCCACCCGCTTCTTGAGCCCCGCCAGGGCCCGGTCGATGATGACCTTCTCCGCCTTGCGCTTGATCATCCCGAGCATCGGGATCTTGACGTCGACGGTCAGCTGGTACGTCACCTCGGTCACCGAGTCGCCGACCGGCTTGAGGATGTAGGACCCGTCGAGGGAGCGGAGCATCTGGGACTTGACCAGCGTCCAGGACACCTCGTTCGCCCCGGTCCAGGTGTACGCCAGCGTCTGGTCGTCCTTGATCGCGCCCGCGTCCATGACGAGTCGGACCTGCTCGGCGCGGCCCTGACCGTCGGTCTCCAGCACCTCCGCCTCCTTCACCTCGCCCGTCCAGTCCGGGTAGCGGGCGAAGTCGGCGATCACTCCCATGACGTCGGCCGCCGCAGCCTCGATCGTGATGCTCGAACTGGTGAATTCCGCCATCGCCGTGGCTCCTCCAGAGACTGTCCGGTGAGGGAGGGTGGGTGCGCACGTATGTGCAGCGTGAAGGCTACCGCGCGCCCGCCGAACCCTCGCCACCCCACCCGGGGTTCACCACTCCAGCGCCCACGGCTTTCCGCTCCCCGCGAAGTGCCCCACGTTCACACACTCCGTCGCCCCGATCCGCATCCGCCGCGCCAACGGCTGGTGGACGTGCCCGAACAGCGAGTACCGGGGCCGGGTCTTCCGGATCGCCTCCAGCAGCGCCCGGCTCCCCCGCTCGAAACGGCGCGCCACCGTGTCGTACACCAGCTCGGGGACCTCCGGCGGGATGTGCGTGCACAGCACGTCCACCTCTCCCACCGCCTCGATCTTCGCGGCGTACTCCTCGTCGCTGATCTCGTACGGCGTCCGCATGGGGGTGCGGAGCCCGCCGCCCACGAAGCCGAAGACCCACCCGCCGATCTCCACCCGTTCCCCGTCCAACACGGTCGTCCCCTCCGCCGCGTACTCCGGCCACAGCCGCGGCATATCGACATTGCCGTACGTGGCGTACGTCGGCGCGGGGAAGGCCGCGAACATCTCGGCGTACTGCTTGCGGACGGCCTTCTCGATCACGGCGGAGCGCTCCTCACCCACGCCCGCCCACAGCCGGGCCCCCAGCTCGCGCGCCTCCTCGAAGCGGCGGGCGGTGCGCAGTTCGACGAGCCGGGTGGCGTTCTCGGCGCCGAAGAGGTCGGGGAAGATGCCGCGGGAGTGGTCGGCGTAGTCGAGGAAGAGGACCAGGTCACCCAGGCACACCAAGGCGTCGGCGCCTTCACCCGCTCCGGCCAGATCACGTGCGTTGCCGTGCACGTCGCTGACCACGTGAATGCGCGTCCTGCCGTTACCGCCCGGTGTGCGTGCCATGACGATCAAGCGTAGGCGTGTGCGGCATACGTGAACAGAGCGGGTCGGACATGCGGTTACTGGCCAGTCAGCAAGTGGGGGGATTATTCTTCCCGGGAGAATCCCGCATGTGTGACGCGAAGAACATCTCGCCCGACCCCCCTCGCGTAGAAGCCATACCGACGGGTAACGTCCGGGCAGTCCAGTTGTGCTCAGGTTTTCAACCAGTAAGAACCAAAGAACCAAGTGGGACCTGAGCGCTCTCCCAGCCTTGGACCGCACCGTCGCAGCACACACGTCAGTCGTGGCGCCGGCGCCCTATGAGGAGCAGCAGTCTTGCGCGAGTTCAGCCTTCCGGCTTTGTACGAGGTCCCGACGGACGGCAATCTGACCGACATCGTCCGCAGAAACGCCGCGCAGCATCCCGATGTCGCCGTCATCGCCCGCAAGGTGGGCGGCGCCTGGCAGGACGTGCACGCCGTCCAGTTCCTCGCCGAGGTACGGACGGCCGCGAAGGGGCTCATCGCCGCCGGGGTCCAGCCGGGCGACCGGGTCGCGCTGATGTCCCGTACCCGGTACGAGTGGACTCTGCTGGACTTCGCGATCTGGTCGGCCGGCGCGGTGACCGTGCCGGTGTACGAGACCAGCTCTCCGGAGCAGGTGCAGTGGATCCTCGCCGACTCGGGCGCGACCGCCATGATCGTGGAGCTGGACGGGCACACGGCCGCCGTCGAGTCGGTGCGTGACCGGCTGCCGGCGCTGAAGCACGTGTGGCAGATCGAGGGCGGCGGTGTCGAGGAGCTGGGCCGCCTCGGCCAGGGCGTCACCGACCAGGCCGTCGAGGAGCGCAGCTCGATGGCGAAGGCCGACGACCCGGCGACCATCGTCTACACCTCCGGCACCACCGGCCGCCCGAAGGGGTGCGTCCTCACACACCGCAGCTTCTTCGCCGAGTGCGGGAACGTGGTGGAGCGGCTGCGGCCCCTGTTCCGTACGGGCGAGTGCTCGGTCCTGCTCTTCCTCCCGCTCGCGCACGTCTTCGGTCGGCTCGTGCAGGTCGCGCCGATGATGGCGCCGATCAAGCTGGGCACCGTACCGGACATCAAGAACCTCACCGACGAGCTGGCCTCCTTCCGGCCGACGCTGATCCTCGGTGTGCCGCGGGTCTTCGAGAAGGTCTACAACTCGGCGCGGGCCAAGGCGCAGGCGGACGGCAAGGGCAAGATCTTCGACAAGGCCGCGGACACGGCGATCGCGTACAGCAGGGCGCTGGACACCGCGTCGGGCCCGGTGCTCGGTCTGAAGATCAAGCACAAGGTGTTCGACAAGCTCGTCTACAGCAAGCTGCGCGCGGTGCTCGGGGGCAAGGGCGAGTACGCGATCTCCGGTGGCGCCCCGCTGGGCGAGCGCCTGGGTCACTTCTTCCGCGGTATCGGCTTCACGGTCCTGGAGGGCTACGGCCTCACCGAGTCCTGTGCGGCCACCGCGTTCAACCCCTGGGACCGCCAGAAGATCGGTACGGTCGGGCAGCCGCTGCCGGGTTCCGTCATCCGGATCGCGGACGACGGGGAGGTGCTGCTGCACGGCGAGCACCTGTTCAAGGAGTACTGGAACAACCCGGGCGCGACCGAGGAGGCGCTGGCCGACGGCTGGTTCCACACCGGTGACATCGGCACCCTCGACGAGGACGGTTATCTCCGGATCACCGGCCGCAAGAAGGAGATCATCGTCACCGCGGGCGGCAAGAACGTCGCCCCGGCCGTGATCGAGGACCGTATCCGGGCGCACGCCCTGGTCGCGGAGTGCATGGTGGTGGGCGACGGGCGGCCCTTCGTGGGCGCGCTGGTCACCGTCGACGAGGAGTTCCTGGGCCGTTGGGCCGCCGAGCACGGCAAGCCGGCGGGCTCCACCGCGGCGTCGCTGAGCGCCGACGCGGACCTGAACGCGGCGATCCAGGCGGCGATCGACGACGGCAACGCCGCGGTGTCGAAGGCGGAATCGGTGCGGAAGTTCCGCATTCTGTCCTCCCAGTTCACGGAGGAGTCGGGCCACCTGACGCCGTCCCTGAAGCTCAAGCGCAACGTGGTGGCGAAGGACTACGCGGACGAGATCGAGGCGATCTACCAGAAATAACCAGCTGTCACGTCACGGTGTATCCAGCTGTCACGGAGCAACCAGCGGTCGTACGGCTCATGGTGCGGTGTCCTCGGCGAGGACCCGCGCCATCGTGCGTTCGGCGAGCGCGGTGATCGTGACGAACGGGTTCACCCCGATCGAGCCGGGCACGAGCGAGCCGTCGGTGACGTACAGCTTCGAATACCCTTTCACCCTCCCGTAGTTGTCGGTCGCCCTGCCCAGCACGCAGCCGCCCAGCGGGTGGTACGTGAAGTCGTCGGCGAACACCTTGTTGGACGAGCCGAACAGGTCGTACCGGTAGATCGTGCTGTTGGCCGAGTTGATCCGGTCGAAGAGCTTCTTGGCCATGGAGGAGGAGACCGCGCTCTGGGCGGCGCTCCAGCCGAGCTTGGCCGAGTCGCTCGCGCTGTCGTACGTGAAGGAAGCGCGCTCCGGGTTCTTGGTGATCGCCAGATAGAGACTCACCCAGTGTTCGAGGCCCGTGGGCAGCGGGGCGATCTCGGCGAAGACGGGGTTGGAGGTGTTGGCCCAGTCGTCGATGCCCATGACCGGCATGGTCGACTGGTTCGCCCCGACCGTGTCCCACAGATGGTTGGCCCGGCCGAGCATCACGTTGCCGTTCGAGCCCCAGCCCGCGCCGACACTGGCGTCCAGTGCGGGGAGGGTGCCCTTCGCCCGTGCGCGGACGAGGAGTTCGGTGGTGCCGACGCTGCCGGCACCGAGAAACAGGTACGTGCAGCCGTACTCCTTGGTCTCGACGACCGCGCCCGTGTCGTCGACGCGGTCGACGGTGATGACGTACGTCCCGTCGCTCAGCCTGCGGATGCCTTTGGCCCGCTCCATGGTGTGGATGGTGACGTTGCCGGTGCCGAGGGCGGCGGCGAGGTACGTCTTGTCGAGGCTCTTCTTGCCGTGGTTGTTGCCGTAGATGACCTCACCGGCGAGGGCCGACTTGGTCGCGGTGCCGGCGGCCTCGCGCTGCATGTGACCGAAGTCGTAGACGCTCGGCACGAAGGTGGTCTTCAGGCCGGTCTTCTCGGCGTGGGCCCGGGAGATCCGGCTGAAGCGGTACCACTCCGTGGACTCGAACCACGCGGGGTCGATGGTGTTGACGCCGAGCATGGCGCGGGCGCGCGGGAAGTACGTGGAGTACATCTCGGTGGTGTCGACGGTCGGGAACTGCTCGGCGAAGTACGACTGGAGAGGGGTGACGGCCATGCTGCCGTTGACCAGTGAGCCGCCGCCGACGCCGCGGCCCAGGAAGACCGACATGTTGGCGTAGCGGACGCGGTCCAGGACACCGGGATAGGGGCTGATGTCCTGGTTGACGACGTCCAGCCAGAGGAAGGTGGCGAGCGGGGCCTCGGTCCTGGTCCTGAACCACATGGACCGCTCGTCCGGCTCCCTGGTCGAACAGAAGATCTTGCCGTCGGAGCCGGGGGTGTTCCAGGCCCTGCCCATCTCCAGGACGAGCGTGCGGATGCCGGCCTGGCCGAGTCGGAGGGCGGCCACGGCGGCGCCGTAGCCCGAACCGACCACGATCGCCGGGGCGTTGTCGACGGCGGCCGGTTCGGCGGCCGACGCCGACTGCAGACCGATGCGGGTGAGACCGGACGCGGCGGCGGTCTGCAGGGCCACCATGCCCAGGATGTGACGTCTCGTCAGCTGACGCTGCATCAGTTTTGCTGTCATGTGCGCAGCATGTGCGGATTTTCGGGCTCCGGCTAGGGGCTCCGCCGTGCAGGGCGGCTCCTACCGGGGTGCCGGGTGCTCTTGAAAGGCGACTTCCGGTCGTCTCGTGGCTGGTCGCGCAGTTCCCGGCGCCCCTTACGGGGCTACAGCAACGTTTTCAAAGTTTCCGCCAAGAGGTCCCACCGCCATTTCTCCTCGACCCACTCGCGGCCCCGCTGCCCCATCCGCCCCCGCAGCTCCGGGTCGCCGAGGAGGGTGACGATGCGTTCGGCGGCGTCTGCCGGGGAGCCGCCTCGTACGACCCAACCCGTCTCGCCGTCGAGTACGGCGTCGGGGGCGCCGCCGGAGTCGCCCGCGACGACGGGCAGTCCGGTCGCGGAGGCCTCCAGGTAGACGATCCCCAGCCCCTCGACGTCCAGGCCGCCCCGGCGGGTACGGCACGGCATGGCGAAGACGTCACCGGCGCCGTAGTGGGCGGGCAGCTCGGACCAGGGGACGGCGCCGGTGAAGCGGACGGACTCGGCGACCCCGGTCTCGTGGGCGAGCCGGCGCAGCTCCCTCTCGTACGGTCCGCCGCCGACGATCAGCAGCACCGCGTCAGGCTCCTCGGCCAGGATGCCGGGCATCGCCTGGATCAGCGTGTCCTGCCCCTTGCGCGGCACGAGCCGGGAGACACAGACGACCACCGGCCGGTCGGTGAGCCCCAGCCGGGCCCGGACCTCGGCGCCCCCGGACCCCGGGTGGAAGGTCTTCTCGTCGACGCCGGGCGGCAGCTGGACCATGCGTCCGGCCGCCTCCGGCGTCAGAGCCGTGGCGATCCGGGAGCGCGTGTACTCGCCCAGGTAGGTGATCGTGTCCGTGCCCTCGCCGATCCGCCGCAGCAGCTGCCGGGCGGCGGGCAGCTGCGCCCAGCCCGCCTCGTGGCCGTGTGTGGTGGCCACCAGCCGCTTCGCGCCCGCCCTGCGCAGCGCGGGGGCCATCAGGCCGAGCGGGGCCGCCGCGCCGAACCACACCGACGTACAGCCGTGCTCCCGCAGCAGCGAGACCGCGCGGCGGGTGACGGCGGGCGTCGGCAGCAGCATGGTCGTGCGGTCGCGTACGACGGTGAAGGGCTGCTCGGCGTCGAAGGCGGCCGTCGCCCGGGCGCCCTCCCGGCCCCGCTTCCACGTCGACGCGTAGACGACGATCCGCTCGGGGGCCAGCCGCAGCGCCATGTTGTGCAGAAACGCCTGGATACCACCGGGCCGGGGCGGGAAGTCGTTGGTCACGATCAGGGTCTTGTACATCGCCGCCGACCCTACCGAACCGGCGTCGGAGCCCGCCCCCGGGCACATCCACACCGGGCCCGGCCATGCTTCACGGCCGCTTCACAGGCCGACGGGGGATCATGTCCCTCACAGGCGCGAAGCGCGGCGCGGACAGACGCAGACAAGCAGGGACTCACGTGGCTCAGATGGACATGACGGGCTCTCGACGGCTCCCGTTCGGGCTGCTGACGCTCTGGGGCGCGACCCGGTTGCTCCTGCTGCTGTTCGTCTTCAAGGTGTACGTCTTCCCGGGCCCGGACGTCACCAGCGACGTCTCGGTGATCTACCAGGGCTGGTACGAGACGCTGCGTACAGGAACGTATCCCCGGGACGACGTCACCTGGCAGTACCCGCCCGCCGCCGCCCTCGCGATCCTCTCCCCCGCGCTGCTGCCCTTCCTGGACTACACGTCGGCGTTCTTCGTCCTGGCCTTCCTCGCCGACCTGGTCGTCCTCGTGCTGCTGCTCCACGCGGCCGGCCGACCCGGCAGGACGTGGCGCGGCGCCTGGGTGTGGGCGGTGGGTCTGCCGCTGCTCGGCCCGACCGTGTACGCCCGCTACGACGTGATGGTGACGGCGGTGGCGGTCGCCGCCCTCCTCGCGGGCAGCCGCCATCCGCGCGCGATGGGGGCGCTGACGGCCTTCGCGGCCCTGCTGAAGGTGTGGCCGGCGCTGCTGCTCCTGGGCGCCCGCAAGCGTGCGGCCTGGGCGTGGGCGGCGGGTACCGGTCTCGCGGTGGCCGCCCTCTTCGCCGTCTCCATGCCCGGCGCCTTCGCCTTCCTGACCTTCCAGCGCGACCGGGGCACCGAGGTGGAGTCGCTGGGCGCCCTCGTCTTCCATGTGGCCCGGCAGTTCGGCTGGGACGGCGAGGTGCTGCTGAACTACGGCTCGGTGGAGTTCCTCGGCGACCACGTCGACACCGTCAGCGACGCGGCCCTGTTGCTCAGCGGGGTGGCCTTCGCCTGGCTGCTGCTGTGGCGGGTGCGGGCCCGGCGGTTCGCGCCGCACACCCTCGCGGACGCGGCGTTCGTGGCGGTGCTGATGTTCACGGCCACCAGCCGGGTGATCAGCCCCCAGTACATGGTGTGGCTGGTCGGTCTCGCCGCCGTCTGCCTCTGCTTCCGGGCCAGCCGCATGGGCCTGCCGGCGGTGATGGTCCTGGTGGCGTCCTTCGTGACCGTCCTGGAGTTCCCCATCTGGTTCTCCCACGTCGTCGTCAGCGACTGGCTGGGCATCACCCTCCTCTTCGTCCGCAACGGCCTTCTCGTCCTCGCCTCCCTGCTCGCCGCGTTCGAACTGTGGCACGACACGGTACGGCCCGCCCCGGCGCCGCTGCCGGATCCGCCGGCCCGCGCCAAGGAGCCGCTGGGTTCCTGAAACCCGCACCGGGTCGGTTCGTCGGCTGCGGGCCGGTGGGGGCTTGTCGCGCGGTTCCCCGCGCCCCTGGACGGCCCTTCGGGCCGGTCCACCCCGCGGCTCGCCGGGAATCGCGCGCCGCGTAGGAGGGTGCGGGGAACCGCGCGAGCTACCCCTCACAATCCGCAGCCGACGTACCCACCCCCGCGTCCCCGCGGCTCAGCCCAGTTGAGCCCGTACGTACTCCCGCCACCGCTCGGTGAACTCGTCGACGGTCGTGTTCAGGACCTCCTTCAGGGCCCCCTCCACCGCCCCCTCCCGCTTCCCGTGTCCGCCGACGGCGCGGTAGAACTCGTCGAGGCGGCCCTCGCCCCAGCGGTCGGCGATCATGCGGCAGGCCAACCAGCCGCCCTCGTAGGCCTGGGCGAGCTTGCCGGAGTCGTCGGAGAAGCCGAAGTCGGAGTCGGCGGGCAGTGCGGCCGGGGCCCGGCCCTCGGCGACGACGCGTTGCAGTTCGGGGGCCACCTCGGACGCCGTGCGGCCCGTACCCCGGTACCCGACCCAGTCGGCGTAGCCCTCGGAGAGCCAGAGGGGGGTGGCGGCGTTGGTGTGGGCGCGGGTGGCGACGTGGGTCGTCTCGTGGGTGAGGACGACCTGCTTGCCGAGGCCGCCGAGGACGTCGTACGCGTCGGGGTTGACGACGATCCGGTCCGCCGACGCCTTCGCCGAGCCTCCCGCCTCGCCCGTGGTGACCGCCGCGATCCCCCGGTACCCCGACGCGGGCGATCCCAGCAGCCCCGCCATCTCCTCCAGCGACTCGGGCACGACGACCACGACCCGCCGCGCCCAGTCCTCGCCCCACGCCTCCGTCACGGCGGGCACGGCCCGGTCCGCCAGCCCCGCGTACTCCCGCAGGACCTCCGTCGACCGCCCGACCCCCAGCACGAGGCTCCGCTCCCCGCGGACGGCCCGTATCCGCCCCTGCTCCCAGAGCTGTTCGGTGCCCTTCTCCGAGGGTTCGTCGGCGGCGACCTGCCACGCCCCGTCGTCGTCCCGGACGAGGGTCAGTGTCCGTACGGCCGTGACGGGCGCCGCGTCGTAGCCGCGTATCCGATAGCGCAGGGCCGCCTCGGCCGTGGCCCGGTCGCCGGACCGGTCGAAGGCGGTGAGGTCGTACGACCAGGCAGCCAGCGGCAGGCCGCGGAGGTTGACGAACTCCGCCGTCCCGGTGGCCAGTTGGCCCGCGACGGACGACGTCGGCGCCTCCGTGGCGCGGTACGCCGTCCCGTCCCGCTCCAGGACCGCCGCGGCCCGTCGGTCGAGCATCCGCTGCACGTCGGCGCGGGCGGCGTCGGGCGCCGCGTTGCCGCCGCAGCCGACGAGGAGGGCGAGTGCGAGGGCGACCGCCGAGGGGACACTTCCGCGACCCGGGAGCCCGCGCCGGACCCCCGACCCGGGCCGGGCACGCGTCGTGCGCCTTCGAGCAGCCACGTTCCCGATCGTACGGGGGCCCGGTCGCCGTACGGCAGGGCGGCCGGGTCTCGACCGGCCGGTGAGGGCCGGGGCCCGGCGGCGGTCAGGGGCGGGTGACCGCGGCGATCGGCATCATGCCGACCCGGTCGTAGCGGACGGGGGCGCCCGGGTAGGGGCCCCCGATCGTACGGGGCCCGGTCGCCGTACGGCAGGGCGGCCGGGTCTCGACCGGCCTACGCCAGGCCGGGACCGGCGACGGTCAACGGCAGGGCGGCCGGACCCCGACCGCCCGGTGAGGGCCGGGGCCCGGCGGCGGTCAGGGGCGGGTGACCGCGGCGATCGGCATCATGCCGACGGGGTCGTAGCGGACGGGGGCGCCCGGGTAGGGGGCGTGGATGACCTGGCCGTTGCCGACGTACATGCCGACATGACTGGCGTCGAACCGGTAGGTGACGAGGTCGCCGGGCTGGGCCTGGGAGAGCGGGACCTGGGTGCCTGCGTAGCGCTGTGCCTGCGAGGTACGCGGCAGACCGACACCGGCCTGTCCGTACGACCAGACCATGAGGCCGGAGCAGTCGAAGCCGTGGGGGCCGGTGGAGCCCCACACGTACGGCTTGCCGAGAGCGGAGCGGACGGCGGCGACGGCGGCGGCCGCGCGGCCGTTGGGGGCCGTGGCGCCGGAGAGGGCGGGCATGTCGGTCCGGCCGGAGCCGGTGGAGCGGGAGGCGCGGTCGTACTCGGCGCGCTCCTTGTCCGGGAGGGAGTCGAGCAGCCGCCGGGCCGCCGCGAGCTTCCCCTCGACGGTCCGCTTGTGCTTGGCGACGGCCTTGCGGCTCTTCTCCAACTCGGCGAGCTTGTCACTGGTCTCCGCGCGGTCCTGGGAGAGGTCGCGCAGGGACTGCTGGAGGTCGTGGAGTTCGCCCGCCTGGTGGGCGCTGATGCGGTCCAGGGCGGCGGCCGTGTCGAGGTAGTCGTCCGGGTCGTCGGAGAACAGCAGGGTGATCGACGGGTCGACGGCGCCGGAGCGGTACTGGGCGCCGGCGAGCGCACCCAGCGACTCCCGCATGGCGTTGATGCGGTCCTGCTGCCGGGCGATCGAGTCCTGCGCGGTGCCGACCTGTTCGCGCAGCTTGTCGGCGCGCTCGTCGGCCCTGTTGTAGGCCTCTGTGGCCTGCTCCGCCTCCTCGTACAGCCGGTCCACCTCGGCCCGGGTGTTGTCGTGCGGCGCGGCGGCGGCCGACTGGACGGGGATGGCGCCGAGGGCGGTGGCCGCGGCGGACAGCACACCGAGGGCGGCGGCCGCGCCCCGGTCGAACCCGGACGGTACAAGGCGACTGTGGGACACCACGGGAAGCCGCACTCCCTTCGACGGTGGACAGGACCCTCCCCCGGGCCGGAGGGTGCCCGGAGGGGGCACGCTCACGGCGGGTGAGGGAAGCGCGGCCGACAGTAGCCGCGCGACCGTGTCCCAGCCAAAGACCTCCGCGGCCACGCAGCGTGACGTCCGGCCTGGGCCCCTGGTCACCAGCGGGGAAAGGGGTCAGCATGAGGTGCGGGAATTCGCCCGTTCGGGCGGCGCTGTGTCCTGATCTTGGAAAAAAACAGGGCCGATCGTCACACGGCGTGACGATCGGCCCTGTTCAAGCCGGCGCGGGTGTCAGATGCGGACACCGAACTGGAAGGTGCCGATGGTGCTCATCGACTCGTAGCGGACGACCTTGCCCGGGTACGGGGCGTGCAGGACCGTGCCGTTGCCCGCGTAGAGGCCGACGTGTCCCAGGTCGTTGAAGAAGACCAGGTCGCCCGGCATGAGTTCGCCGCGGCCGATCCTCGTACCGTCGTTCGCCTGCGTGTACGTGGTCCGGGTGATCCCCACACCGGCCTGGGCGTAGGCCCACTGGGTCAGCCCGGAGCAGTCATAGGAGTTGGGGCCGCTGCCACCGGAAACGTAGGGCTTGCCGACCTGGGTGCCGGCGGCGGCGAGGGCTGCGGCGCCGCGCTCGGAGGCGGGCGCCTCGTTGCCGAGGTCGACGCGGTCCCCGGCGTCGCGGCTGGCGCGCGTCTCCTGGTCGTCCAGGGCGGCCTTCTCCTCGGCCGTCAGCGTGTTGAGGAGCTTCTGCGCCGCGGCCAGCTTGCTCTGGACTTCCTTCTTCTTCTTGGCCAGGGTCTCGCGGGTGTCGGCGAGGTCCTCCAGCTTCTCCGTGGCCTCCTGGCGCTGCTGCGCGAGCGTGCGCTGCTTCTCCTGGATCTTCTTGAGCGACTCGACCTGCTGGCTGGTCAACTGGTCGAGCGTGGCGGCCTTGTCCAGGTAGTCGTCCGGGTCGGCGGAGAGGAAGAGCTGGATCGAGGAGTCGATGCCGCCCGAGCGGTACTGGGCGCTGGCCGCCAGGCCTATGCCCTCACGCAGCTCGTTGAGGTCCTCCTGACCCTTGGCGACGTTGTCCTGGATCGTGGAGATCTCCTTCTCGAGCTTCTCCTGCTTCTCCTCGGCCCCGTTGAGCTTGTCGGTGGCCCGCCCGGCGTCCTCGTAGAGCTTGTGGACCTTGGCCTTGACCTCGTCCTTGCTCGGCTTCTCGGCGGGCGCGGCGTTGGCGGCCTGGGAGGTCAGGGCCACGGCAGCGGCGGCGGCAGTGGTGAGCACGGTCACACGCGCACGGCTCGGCTGCTTCGGTCGACGGTGGGACGCCACGGTAGGTGAACTCCTTCATGTGAGTGACCGGCCGGCGGGGACTCCGGCGACGATCACCCGTTCAGAGGTTTGAGCCCAGACCCTAGTGACCTAGTGGTGATCACTTCAAATCCCCCACAGGAAAAATCCCGTCCCACGGCGCACAATTTACACTCAACGCACATACGGTAACGCTCGGTTGACGCTACGTTGCGCAACAGTTCCGTCAATTCGGGCATAGGGCCCGTTTGTTGCTGTTGGGGCGGACGGTACCGAAGGGTCAGGAAAGCCGCTTGAGGAGCACCGCGGACGCTACCGGGCGGGCCCCCGCCTTGGCGATCCCGTCGGCCACCTCGCGGTCGGTGGAGGCGACGATGACCGGCCGGCCGGGCGGCTCGGCGCGCACCAGCTGGCGGATCAACTCGTCGGCCGTGACACCCGGCTTGGAGAACAGCACCCGCACCCCGCGCGGCGGCGCGAGCAGCACCGGCGCGGCCAGCTCGGCCCCGTCGAAGACACAGGTGACCTCGGCGCCGGTCTGCGCGGCGAGCTGGGACAGCTGACCCAGGAGCCTGAGCCGCTGCTTCTCCAACGGCATCTGCGGATAGCCGGTCTTCGTGACGTTGTAGCCGTCGACGACGAGATGCGCCTGCGGCAGCGCGAGCAACTGGTCCAGGATCGCCGGGTCGTTCTCCGACAGCGCACGGGCGGCGATGTCCTTCGGCGTCATCCGCCCCGGCTCGACCGCGTCGACGGTCTCGGCGGGCCGTACGGAGATCGGCGGCAGCGCCAGCTCCCGCCGCAGCCCCTGGGCCGCGTCCAACACGGTGTCCAGCAGCAGCCGTACACGCATGTCCCCGACGCTGCGCCCCTCGCGGGCGGCCCGCCGGGTGGCCTCCAGGGCCGCCTCGGCCTCGCCGAGCCGGGCCTTGAGCCGCCGGGTCTCGCTCTCGGCGGCGGACACCTGGGCGTGGCTCTCGCCGCGTACGGTCTCCATCTCGGTGTGCAGCTTGCGCAGGGCGGCCTCGCCACGCTTGACGTCACTGAGTGCGGCCCGGAGCTTGCGGTGCATCGAGTCGGCCTCCTTCTTGGCCGACTCCAGCTCCGCGCGCAGCCGTTCCGTCTCGGCCTTCGTCTGGCCGCGTGCCTCGGCGAGCTGTTCGCGCAGCCGCTCCAGCTCGGCCCGGCTCTCCTCGTCGGCCCGCTCGGCGTCCGCCCGCAGGGCCTCCTCGCCGGCGGCGGCGACCAGCTTCACCCAGCCCGTGGGGCGCAGCACATAGGCCGCGGCCGCCACGTCCAGCGGATCAGCGGCCGGGGGCGGCGCGCCCGTGTCGAGGGCGCCGGCCAGCTCCGGGTGGGTCTCACGGAACCGCTCCCCGATCCGCTGTCTGAACAGCGCGTCGCTCTCCACGGCGGCCGCCATCGCGTTCCCGGCGAACTTCACCCGGCGGTTCGGGGTGAACCGGGCGTACTGCCTGAGCTGTGCGGGCAGTTCGGCGACGGTCAGTCCGCCGAAGCCGTCGGAGACGATCTGCACGACCCGTTTGCGCACGCCCTCGGGCAGCGGGCGGTCGAGCACCTCGGCGGCGCCGTCGCCCGGCCCCCCGCCTGCGGTCTCCACCATCCGACACACCCCATTTCTATGCGGGGCCCTCCCCCACTCTCGACTTCGCTCGAGCGGGGGGACCCCCGTCCTCAGGAGCCGGCGCCCGGCCTGTCCACGAGTTCCACCTGGTCCACGGCGTTGCACCAGCGGCAGCGCACCGACTCGATGGTCTCACTGACCACGTCGCGCTCCTCGACCTTGGGCTGCCCGGCGAGGTCGAGGTGAACGTACTCGACGACCTTCGACGAGCGGGTCACGTCGAACCGCGTGAGGTTGCCACAGAGCGTGCAGCGCCAGCGGGTCGTGTCCGTCGGCAGGGGAACCGTCATCGTGGCTGCTCTTCCTTCTTCCAGTCTCCGTGAAGCGCCGGCGTCCCGGTGCATGTGGCTCGTAACCCTACGGCCTGACCGGTACTGGACGCCCGTTCGCCTGCGGCGACGGCGCCGATTGCCTCCGCCGGCGAGGCCGGCCGTCACCGGCGGCGAGGCGGTCTGTGCGGGTGGGTCCTGTTACGTCATGCTCTGTTCATGATCGGCAAGTGGAGCACCACGGCCGCCCGGGCCGTACGAAACGAGTCGGCGCCGGTGACGTACGGGCTGATCGCCGTCTGCTGTGCGATCTTCCTGATCGGACCGGCGGCGGGCCTCAACCCCGCGTACGGCACCGGGGACGAGCTGCTCGCCGCGCAGCGGGCGTACTTCCGCCGCTGGGGCGTCGTCCCCGTCGAACTCTTCGACGGCACCCCACGCGCGGCACTCACCCCGGTCACCGCGCTCTTCGTCCACGGCAGCTGGCTGCACCTCCTCGGCAACATGCTCTTCCTCTTCGTCTTCGGGGCGATGGCCGAGGAACGCATGGGCCATGTGGAATTCGCCCTCTTCTACGTGGGCTGCGGCTATCTGGCGCTGGTGGCGTACGCGGCGGCGCACGCCGGGTCGCCGCAGTCGCTGGTCGGCGCGTCGGGGGCCATCTCCGCGGTCCTCGGCGCGTTTCTCTTCCTGTTCCCCAGGGCGCGGGTGACGAGCCTCCTCCCGTTCCTCTTCTTTCTCCCGCTGCGGTTTCCGGCGTGGGTGACCCTGCCGTTCTGGGTGAGCCTGCAGTGGCTGGCCGCGGGGCGGCAGACCGCGGGGCCGGGGGTCGCCTATCTGGCGCATCTGGTGGGGTTCGGACTGGGGTTCGTCTACGCGTGGGGGCGCTATGGGCGTAGGACTAGAGTGAAAGCGCCAGCGGACGCCTCAGAGAACGTCCCGGCTCCGGCCCCCGAGGGAGAGAAACAGCCGTGATCACCGCGATCGTGCTCATCAAGACCAGCGTGGACCGGATTCCGGAGATCGCGGAGTCGATCGCCGCGCTTGAATCGGTGAGCGAGGTGTTTTCGGTGACCGGTACATACGATTTGGTCGCCATGGTCCGGGTGAAGGCCCATGACGACCTGGCCGATGTGATCCCCGGGTCCATCAGCAAGATTCCCGGTGTGCTGGGTACCGATACGCATGTGGCGTTCCGGACGTATTCGCAGCATGACCTCGAGGCCGCGTTCGCCATCGGATTGGACGGGTAGCGGTCGTACGGCGGGTGCGGGTTCGTGGGAGGCACGCACGAAACAGGGGGCGCACGAGGTGCCCGGCGTGGACGCGTACACCGGCATCCTGCCCGCGCCGACGGCCCTCGCCGAGGCCATGGTCCGCGCGAGCGAACTCCTCACGGACCCCACCGAACGGGCGCTGCGGATGATCGTGCTGAGGGCCCGGGCGACGGCGGGCATCAGGGGCTGAGCCCGACGACGGGCATCGACGGCGGGGTTCAGGTGCCGAGGTCGACGGCCGCGATGCCGTCGGAGGTGCCGGTGTACAGCCGGCCGGCGCCGACGACCGGGCTGTTGGCCGACCGCGGGTAGAGGACACCGACGCGCTCCGCCGGGGTGGGAGGCGTGCGATGCCCGCGTACGTCCCCCGTTCGGCTGCCTAGGGAGCGCATCCGCCGGGTACACGTCAGGGGATCAGGCCGTGAGGGTCAGACCGCCGGGACGCAACGGCCGTCCTCCGTACGGTAGTTCCACTTCGCACCGCTCCGCACGAGTTCCTTCACCGCACCCACGAACCGCTCCACGTGTTCGTCGGGCGTCCCCGCGCCGAAGCTCACCCGGATCGCGTTGAGGGACCGCTCGCCGGGCGCGGCCTCGGGGGCACCGCACTCGCCCTGGGTCTGCGGGTCGCTGCCGAGGAGGGTGCGGACGAGGGGGTGGGCGCAGAAGAGGCCGTCGCGTACGCCGATGCCGTACTCGGCGGAGAGGGCGGCGGCGAAGTGGGAGCTGTTCCAGCCCTCGACGACGAAGGAGATGACGCCGACGCGCGGGGCGTCGTCCCCGAAGAGGGAGAGGATCCGGACCTCGGGCACCTCGGCGAGCCCGGCCCGTACGGCGTCGATCAGATACCGCTCACGGGCGACCAGCGTGTCGAACCCGGCCTCGGTGAGGGCCTTGCAGGCGGAGGCGATGGAGTAGGCACCGATGACGTTGGGCGAGCCGGCCTCGTGGCGGGCGGCGGTCTCGTGCCACTCGACGTCCACTCCCCCGTCGGTGCGCCGGGTCACCTTGCGGCTGGCACCGCCGCCGGCGAGGTACGGGGCGGCCTCGCGCAGCCAGTCGGCGCGCCCGGCGAGCACGCCGGACCCGAACGGCGCGTACAGCTTGTGTCCCGAGAAGGCGACCCAGTCCACGTCCAACTCCTGCACGGAGACCGGGTGGTGCGGCGCGAGCTGGGCCGCGTCGAGCACGATCCGCGCGCCGTGCGCGTGCGCGGCGGCGGCCAGCTCGCGCACCGGCCAGATCTCCCCGGTGACGTTGGAGGCACCGGTGACGCACACCAGCGCCGGCCCGTACGGGTCGCGGCCCGCGAGGGCGGTCTCCAGGGTGGCCACGGCCTCCTGCGGCGTCCGGGGCGCGTCCAGGTACGTCACCCGCGCGTTCCGCCAGGGCAGCAGCGAGGCGTGGTGCTCGGTCTCGAAGACGAAGACCTGGCAGTCGGCGGGCAGCGCGGCGGCGAGGAGGTTCAGCGAGTCGGTGGTCGACCGGGTGAACACCACCTGGTCGTCGCCGCGGCAGTCGAGGAACTCCGCGACGGTCGTCCGAGCGTTCTCGAACAGATCCGTCGACAGCTGCGACAGGTACCCGGCCCCCCGGTGCACACTCCCGTAGTACGGGGCGTACGCCGCCACGTCGTCCCACACCCGCTGCAACGCCGGGGCGCTGGCCGCGTAGTCGAGCGCGGCGTAGGTGACCTCCCCGCCGGTGACGAGCGGGACGGTGACATCCCGGCCCAGAACGGGCAGCGGGGCACAAACGGACTGGTCGGCGGCAACGGTGGAGACGGACATGGGTGAACTCCCGTGAGCGCAGGCGGAATCACCGTGCCGGACACGACAGGTCGACGGCACAGGAAGGCCAAGGGTGAAAGTGGAAAAGGGGAAACGCGGAAGTGGGGCTCTGCGGCCCTATCGCATTCGCTTGCTCACGGAAGGCTCCCTCGAACGACCAGGACCCCTGGTGTATCCACTCAGAAGAGTGCGAGGGGTCCGCGCTTGCCGTAGACCTCGCTGCCTACGACCTGGTCTTCACCCGGGGCACCCCGCCACGGACGGAGGGTTGCCGGACAGCCAGCCGGGGCTTTTTGGCTGTCACTCATGACCTGAAAAAGAACGTACGCGAGGTGATCGCCGCGCCGCAACTTCTGTCCGGATGGCGGGATGGGGCGCCTCGGCTCGGGGGGTTCGGTTGTGTGGTGAGTGCGGGCGAATGGGGGTTGTTCGCGCAGTTCCTCGCACCCCTGAAAAGCAGGGGCTGCGCCCCGTGCTTTTTGCTTTTAGGGGCGCGGGGAAC
>NZ_JBHVDX010000183.1:0-21456 GCF_042802555.1 Streptomyces sp. NPDC057474
GAACGGACGACGGTGGTCACGTACTGGAGTACGAGAGAGATCCGGACAACCATGTGGCGGTCCGGGGCCACCCGGTTTCGAAGCCCTGTCGGCAGGTGGGGCGGACCGCGCGCGAACCTCCAACTCCCCTCCAGGGTCCACGACTCGCGACGCGGGGAGCGAGCCCGGTGAGCAGCCGGACCGTGTCGTGGCTGCGCGGGACGGCTTCGGCGGGCGCCGGACGTACGCCCCGCGATCCGATGACGGGACGTGCCGGACGGGTCACCCCGCGCAGTCGCCATGGTGGCAGCCCCCTTTCCGTGACCGGGCGAGGGGCGGCGAACGGGGAGGCGGGACGGTGGCTCAACTGGCGAGAAGTGTGAGCATGGACCCCTTGCCGGTTTACAGGGATGTGACGGGCACATGAAACGGTTTGCCGAACATGCGTAGGGTGCAGAGAACTCATCAGGAGAAGCGCGCCCGATGAGTGCCGGACGGGTGGACATCCGTAACCGGACCCGTAAGCGTTCGCGAGCCCACCCGGTGGGCGTCCGTGAGCCGACCGACGAGCGAAGGAGGGAGCCGGAGCGATGGGCGACCACAAAGAACAGCCCCTTCGGGTGGGCGCGGCCGTCCGGCGGCGGCGCCGGGCACAGGAGCTCACCCTCGCCGCCGTGGCCGAGCGCAGCGGCCTGTCGGTCCCCTTCCTCAGCCAGGTGGAGAACGAACGGGCCCGCCCCAGCAGGCCCTCCCTGGAACGCATTGCCGACGCCCTCGGCACCACCGCCGTCGAACTGCTCGCCGCGGCAGACCCGGCGTGCAGCGTCGACGTCGTACGCGCCACCGACGAGGACGGTTTCACGCCCCCCGATTCCTGCTCGCGCTCCCTGGTGCGCGGTCACCACCAGTTGCACGCCATGGAGTTCACCGGCGACCACGACGAGGGCCGCGAGGTCCAGCACCGCAACGACGAGCTGATGTACGTCGTCGACGGCGCCGTCGAGGTCGAGGCCGAGGGCCGCGCCCACCGCCTCGGGCGCGGCGACACGCTGTACATGTCCGGTGGCGTACGGCACCGCTGGCGGGCCACCGAGCCCGACACCCGGGTGATCGTGGTGGCCGTCGCCGACCACATCGAGGCCCTGGAGGACCGGCACCGCAAGGGTGCGTGACGTCGCCGTGCGCTCCGTCTCCCGTGTCGTCTCCCTCGTCCCGTCACTGACGGAGGCCGTCGCCGTCTCGCTGCCCGGCGTGCTGGTCGGCGCCACCGACTGGTGCGGCCACCCGGGTGATCTGGATGTCGTACGGATCGGCGGGACCAAGAACCCCAAGACGGACGTCATCGCCCGCCTCGCCCCCGACCTCGTGATCGCCAACGAGGAGGAGAACCGCGAGCCCGACCTCACCGCCCTGCGGGAGGCGGGCGTCGAGGTCCTGATCACCGAGGTACGGGACGTGCCGGGCGCCTTCACCGAACTGGACCGCGTGCTGCGCGCCTGCGGAGCCGGGTCCCGGCCGCGCTGGCTGGACGAGGCGGAGGCGGCGTGGTCCCGGCTGCCGGACCCGGAGGCCGGGCCGCTCACCCCCGGCGGTCGTACGACCGCCGTGGTGCCCATCTGGCGCCGGCCCTGGATGGTCGTCGGCCGGGACACCTTCGCCGGTGACGTGCTCGCGCGGCTCGGCGTGGACAATCTGTACGCCGGGCACGCGGAGCGATATCCCCGGGTCCCCGTCGAGGAGTTGCGGGCCGCCGCCCCCGACGTCGTGGTCCTGCCCGACGAGCCGTACCGCTTCACCGCCGACGACGGCCCCGAGGCGTTCCCGGGGCTGCCGTGCGCCTTGCTGAGCGGCCGTCATCTCACCTGGTACGGGCCGTCGTTGGCCGAGGCTCCGCGGGTGCTGGGCGCGGCGCTGCGAGCAGCTCGCCGCTGATCAGCCCGCGTGCGGTGTACGCGGCGGCCGTGGCCCAGGCCGCCAGCAGCAGCGCGTAGAGCGCGACGGCGAGGGCGTCGAGGGCGGCGAGCCCCGTGTGCCGGGCCAGCCCCTCCGCGCCGGTCACACAGGTGCCGACCGGGAAGGTGAACGCCCACCACGCCATCGAGAACCCCATGCCCCGCCGCCGGGCCCGCACGACCATGGCCGTGGCGAGGGCGAGCCAGAGCAGCGCGAAGCCCATGACGGGGACGCCGTAGAGGACGGCGAACGCGGTGAGGCCGTGCGTGTACGGCGCCGGTACGGCACCGGGGGCCGCGTCGGCGAGGTGGCCGACGGCGGTGGTCGACTGCCCGAGCGGCCCCAGCACCAGGAACAGGCTCGGCGTGAGGGCGAGGGGCCACGGCCCCGCCGTGACCAGCCGGCCGAACACCAGCGGCAGCACGAGCAGCGTGGCCGACAGACTCAGCCCGAACAGCGCGAGGCAGCCGAACAACAGCGTCTGCCGGGCCTGCCCGGGCGGCAGATACGGGACGAGCAGCGGACCGAGCGCGGCGGAGACCAGGGGCGCGACGAGGGGGAGGAGCAGAACGGGGGTGACCTGGCCCGGCTCGATGCGGTGGCGTACGACCATCAGGTACGGCACGACGACGGCGGCGACCAGGCCCACGATCGTCCCGGCGCTGAAGAGCACGACGTCCAGCGCGACGGCGGCCCGGACCCCGATCCAGTCCCGGCCGACGACGAGGGCGCCGCCGCCGACGGCCAGCAGGGCCATGGAGAGACAGCCGTAGAAGGGGGCCACGGCCGGGTCGAGGAGGTGGGCGCGGGCCTGGTCGCGGTGGTGGGTCCAGTGCAGGGCGCGGGCCCCGAGGAGGGCGACCAGGGCGAAGAACGCGAGCGCCCAGAGCGCCGTGCAGACCGTCCGCAGGCCCGGGAGGTCCAGGGGGAGCCCGGCACCGGCGGACGCCACGATCGCGGTGCCCATGACCGGGGCGTACCAGTGGGGGCCGAGGTGGCGGAGGGCGGGGAGGGGGGAGGTGGGGGCCGGGGTGAGCCGTGGACGGCCGGGGCGGTCGAGGGGGCGGACGGTACGGACCGGACGTACTGCGGTGACCATGATGCGAGCGTCCCGCTGCCACGCGGGGCCCACCAGGGACTGCGGTTGTATGGGGACATAAGCTGGGGTTATGAGCGAGACGAGCGAGGCGCGGGGCGGGCTGGCCCATCGGGTGCCGGATCTCGGGGCGCTCGAACTGCTGCTGGCCGTGGCCCGGCTGGGCTCGCTCGGGCGGGCGGCGCGGGAGCTGGGGATCACCCAGCCGGCCGCGAGCAGCCGGATCCGCTCGATGGAACGGCAGCTGGGCGTCGCCCTGGTCGACCGGTCGCCGCGTGGGTCCCGGCTCACGGACGCGGGGGCGCTCGTCACGGACTGGGCCCGGCGGATCGTGGAGGCGGCCGAGGCGTTCGACGTGGGCGCGCAGGCGCTGCGGGACCGGCGCGACTCCCGGCTCCGTGTCGCCGCGAGCATGACCATCGCCGAGTATCTGCTGCCCGGCTGGCTCATCGCGCTGCGCACCGCACGCCCGGACACGGCGGTGTCGCTCCTCGCGGGCAACTCGACGGTCGTCGCGGAGCGGTTGCTCGCGGACGAGGCCGACCTGGGCTTCGTCGAGGGGCCGACCGTCCCGGCCGGGCTGGACGCGGCCGTGATAGCCCACGACCACCTGATCGTCGTGACCGCCCCGAGCCACCCCTGGGCCCGCCGCCGCAAGCCCCTGGAAGCGGCGGAACTGGCCTCCACGCCGCTGATCCTCCGCGAGAAGGGCTCCGGCACGCGGCAGGTCCTGGAGGCCGCCCTCGGCAGCCTGGCCCGACCCCTCATCGAGCTCTCCTCCACCACGGCGGTCAAGTCCTCCGTGCTGAGCGGTGCCGGCCCCGCCGTTCTGAGCGAGCTGGCCCTCGGCGAGGAGCTCTCCGCCCGGCGCCTTGTCGGTATCCCGGTGGACGGCGTACGCCTGCGGCGAGCCCTACGGGCGGTCTGGCCGACGGGACACCGGCCGACCGGTCCGGCACGGGATCTGCTGGGGCTCACGCAGGGGGCCGCGGTCGGCTGAGCCGCAGGGGATTCGCCCCCGCCGCCCCTACCCGTCCCCTCCTCGGGGCTCTGCCCCGGACCCCGTTCGCGCAGTTCCCCGCGCCCCCGAAAAGGAGCGCCGGTCCCGCGTGGCTCAGGACGCCGCGTGCGTGAGCGCCCGCATCACCCGTACGTCCTCGCCCATCTCCGGATGCCACTGGACGCCCAACACCCAGGCGGAGTCGGGTAGTTCGATGGCCTCGATGGTGCCGTCGGAGGCATACGCCGAGGCCAGCAGGCCGGCGCCGAGGCGGTCCACCGCCTGGTGGTGGTAGGTCGGGACGTCGGTCTCCTCGGCGGTGATGCCCGCGTAGCGGGTGCCAGGAACGGGCTTCACCGGGTGGCGGCCGAAGACGCCGACCTCGACGACGTGGTCGTCGAGGTGCTGGATCAGCGTGCCGCCGAGGGCGACGTTCAGGAGCTGCATGCCGCGGCAGATGCCGAGGAGCGGTGTGCCGGAGTCCAGCGCCGCCCGGATCAGGGCCAGCTCCCACGCGTCGCGCTCCGGTGCGGACGGGCCGCAGCGCGGGGAGCGCTCGGCGCCGTAGAGGGCGGGGTCCACGTCGGGCCCGCCCGCGATGACCAGGCCGTCGAGACGGGCGACCGCCCCGGCGGCGTACGACGGGTCGTCCGGCGGCAGCATCGCGGCGACGCCACCCGCCGCCTGCACGAGCCGGGGGTAGCCGACCGGCAGAAGGGCCGCCTCCAGCTCCCAGACGCCCCAGCGCGCGCCGGACTCCAGATACGTACTCACACCGATCAGCGGCCTGGTCACACGTGCTCCTCACTCATGGAACGGAACGGTCAGTCCGTGCCGACTCCGCACTCATGGCACGGCACGGTCAGTCCCGTGCCAACTCTGCCTCGGCGGCGGCCAGCGCGGCGAATTCCTCCTCCGGCGCCTTCGCCACCAGGTGCTTACGGCTGTAGAGCCCGAAGTACGCCGCCGCGACCACGTACACGACGAGCGCGATCATCGCGGCCGTCACGTCCACCAGGAAGGTCGCCACCAGCGCCGCGCACGCGAGGACGAGCGCGACCGAGGAGGTCAGCACCCCGCCCGGCGTACGGTACGGCCGCTCCAGCCCGGGCTCGCGGCGGCGCAGGACGATGTGCGACAGGGACATCAGCGCATAGCTGATCGTGGCGCCGAAGACGGCGATGTTCAGCATCCGGACGCTGTCGCCGGTGGCGGCGGCCAGTGCGAAGCCGATCGTGCCCGGCACCAGCAGGCCCAGGTACGGGGCCTTGCGGCCGCTGGTGAGGGACAGGACCCGGGGGAGGTAGCCGGCCCGGGAGAGGGCGAACAGCTGCCGGGAGCCCGCGTAGATCAAGGAGAAGAAGGATGCCACGAGGCCGGCCAGACCCGCGTAGTTCACGAACCGGCTGAGCGCCGTGGCCTTCCCGTCCGGCTGGAGCGCCTCGACCAGCGGGTTGCCGGCCGCCTGGATGGCGTCGGAGCCACGCGCCCCGGCCGCGGCGAAGAAGGTGATCACCGCCAGCACCACAAGGACGCCCATCGACCAGCGGATGGCCTTCGGCAGCGTACGGGCCGGGTCCCTGGTCTCCTCGGCGGCCAGCGGCACGCCCTCGACGCCCAGGAAGAACCACATGCCGAACGGGAACGCCGCCCAGATGCCGAGCAGCCCCATGGGCAGCCACGAACTGGCGCCGAACGCGGAGGAGTCGACCGGGATGTCGTCGAGCGAGGACACGCTGAAGTCGGGCAGCGCGCCCAGGGCGAAGACGATCAGGGCGAAGACCGCGAAGCCGGTGACGGCGAAGGTGACGATCAGCGCCTCGCCGACGCCCCACAGGTGGATGCCGATGAAGATCGCGAAGCAGACGAGATAGACCGGCCAGCTCGACGTCAGGCCGAAGAGACCCAGCGACTCGACGTAGTCGCCGATGAAGATCACGATGGCGGCGGGCGCGAGCACGTACTCGATCAGGATCGCCGTGCCGGTCAGGAAGCCGCCCCACGGGCCGAGCGCCCGGCGTGCGAAGCCGTAGCCGCCGCCCGCCGTTGGCAGGATCGCGGACAGCTCGGCGAGGGCGAAGACCAAACAGGCGTACATGGTGCCCATGAGCACCGTGGCGATCGCCAGACCGCCGAAGCCGCCCTCCGCCAGGCCGAGGTTCCAGCCGGAGAAGTCGCCGGAGACGACATAGGCGACACCGAGGCCGGTCAGCAGTACCCAGCCGGCGCTGCCCCGGCGGAGCGTTCGGCGCTCCAGGTAGTCGTCCGCCGCATCGGCGGTGTCCGTGGCTTTCAGGGACATGGCGCACTCTCCCCACTCAAAGGAATGGATGCATACCTTTGTGGGGTCGGTGGCCGAAAAGCAATACCCCTGCGTTAAGCGGGCGTAAATCCGTGCTCGTTCGGCGCGCGGAACGAGCACGCTCGCGGTGCGCCCTCACCCGAGGAAGCCGCGCAGCAGGGCCGCCGTGCCGGAGCAGTGCTCGCGCATGATCTCCCGCGCCGCCTCGGCGTCCTCGTCGAGAACGGCCTCGACCAGGGCCGTGTGCTGCTGCTGGGAGTGCTCCAGGTTCCGCACCAGCAGCGGGATGCAGTCGAGCAGGTCGTTGACCCCCGCGCGCACGGCCGCGTACTGGGCGGCGAGCGACGGGGAGCCGGACAGCTCGGCGATGGTGAGATGCAGCAGGGTGTCCAGGCGGCGGTACTCCGTGAGCGGCGCGTTGTGCGTACGGGCCAGGGCGGTACGCAACCGGTCGACCTCTTCGCTGGTCAGGCCGTGTGCCGCGCACAGACCGGCCGCGCCCACCTCCAGTACCTCACGGAAGCGCAGCGTGTCCTCGACGTCGATGTCCTTCAGGCGACGGCGCAGCTCGTCCTCGCCCGGGGTGTCGACGCGCGGCAGCACGAACGTTCCTCCGTACCGTCCGCGCCGCGCCTCGATCAGGCCCTGGTCCTGCAGCACCTTCAGCACCTCGCGCAGCGTCACCCGGCTGATCCCGAGCCGCTCGGCCAGCTCGCGTTCCGCCGGCAGCCGCTCGCCGCCCGGCACCAGACCGAGCCGCACGACCTGCAGGATCTGCTCCAGGGCCTCCTCGAAGCCGTTGCCCGCCCGTACCGGCCGCAGCACGGACGCCAGTCGGTCTTCGGCCCAGGGAGTCCCTTGTCCCGACCCTGTCTGCGACATGTGGACGCTCCCCCTTCCCAACTAATGGTTACGGGTAATACCTTATGGCTCCCGGATGGCTGAATGGCTCCCGGATGGCCGAAGAAGCCCCTAGGAGGCTTTCCCGTGGCAGACCGCACACCCCCGCTCTCCGTCGAGGAACTGCACACCCTCGTCGCGGGCGGTGAGATCGACACTGTCGTCCTGGCCTTCCCCGACATGCAAGGGCGCCTCCAGGGCAAGCGGTTCGCCGCGCGCTTCTTCCTCGACGACGTGCTCGCCCACGGCACCGAGGGCTGCAACTACCTGCTCGCCGTCGACACCGAGATGAACACCGTCGACGGCTACGAGATGTCCTCCTGGGACCGCGGCTACGGCGACTTCGCCATGCACCCGGACCTCAGCACCCTGCGCCGGGTGCCGTGGAACGAGGGCACGGCGATGCTGATCGCCGACCTGGCCTGGAACGACGGCTCGCCGGTCGTCGCCGCGCCCCGCCAGATCCTGCGCCGCCAGCTGGAGCGCCTCGCCGAACTGGGCTACACGGCCAACGTGGGCACCGAGCTGGAGTTCATCGTCTTCAAGGACACCTACGAGCAGGCCTGGGACGCCGGTTACAAGGGTCTGACCCCGGCGAACCAGTACAACATCGACTACTCGGTGCTCGGCACGGGCCGTATCGAGCCCCTGCTCCGGCGGATCCGCAACGACATGGAGGCCGCCGGGCTGACCGTCGAGTCCGCCAAGGGTGAGTGCAACCCCGGCCAGCACGAGATCGTCTTCAAGTACGACGAGGCCCTGGTCACCTGCGACCAGCACGCGGTCTACAAGACCGGCGCCAAGGAGATCGCCTCGCAGGAGGGTGTCTCGCTCACCTTCATGGCGAAGTTCAACGAGCGCGAGGGCAACTCCTGCCACATCCACCTGTCCCTGGCGGACGCCGACGGCGCCAACGTCATGGCCGACGGCCACGACATGTCGCCGGTCATGCGCCACTTCCTCGCCGGACAGCTCGCCGCGCTCCGCGACTTCTCGCTGCTCTACGCGCCCAACATCAACTCGTACAAGCGGTTCCAGCCGGGCTCCTTCGCGCCGACCGCCGTGGCCTGGGGCTACGACAACCGGACCTGCGCCCTGCGCGTCGTCGGCCACGGCCGCTCGATGCGCTTCGAGAACCGGCTTCCCGGCGGTGACGTCAACCCGCACCTCGCCGTCGCCGGGCTGATCGCGGCCGGGCTGTACGGCATCGAGCAGAAGCTCGAACTGCCGGAGGTGTGCACGGGGAACGCGTACGCCGCCGAGTACGACCAGGTGCCGACCACCCTCCGCGAGGCCGCCGAGCTGTGGGCGAACAGCCCCATCGCCAAGGCAGCCTTCGGCGACGAGGTCGTCGCGCACTACCGCAACATGGCCCGCGTCGAGCTGGCCGCCTTCGACGCGGCCGTGACCGACTGGGAGCTGCGCCGTTCCTTCGAACGTCTGTGATTCACCGACCACGTCGGTGATTCACGAGCACGTCCGTGATTCACCGACCACGTCCGTGATTCACCCGCTGTGAGAGGTCCTGTCTTGTCCGAGCAGTCCCAGCAGTACGAGCAGCAGCTCCAGGTACTGAACCCCGCCACCGAGGAGGTCGTCGCCACGGTCCCGGCCGCCGACGCGGCGGCCGTCGACGCGGCCGTCGCCCTGGCGACCAGGGTCCAGCGGCTCTGGGCCGCCATGGCCCCCGCCGACCGTGCCCGGCTGTTGCGCCGCTTCGCCGCGACCGTGGACGAGCACCTCGAGGAGCTGGCCCTCCTTGAGGTCCGGGAGGCCGGGCACACCATCGGCAACGCCCGCTGGGAGGCCGGCAACGTCCGGGACCTGCTCGACTACGCGGCGGGTGGCGTGGAGCGGCTCACCGGACACCAGATCCCGGTGGCCGGCGGTCTCAACGTCACCCTCCTCGAACCGCTCGGCGTCGTCGGCGTGATCGCCCCCTGGAACTTCCCGATGCCCATCGCGGCCTGGGGTGTCGCCCCCGCGCTCGCGGCCGGCAACGCGGTGATCCTCAAGCCCGCCGAGACGACGCCGCTCACCGCACTCCGCCTGGTCGAACTCTCCCGCGAGGCGGGCCTGCCCGAGGGCCTGTTCCAGGTGCTGCCCGGCCACGGCCCCGTCACCGGCAACGCCCTCGTCGAGCACCCCGGCGTCGCGAAGATCGTCTTCACCGGGTCGACGGCCGTGGGCAAACAGGTGCTGGCGAAGGGCTCGGCGCTGCTCAAGCGCGTCACCCTCGAACTCGGCGGCAAGAGCCCCAACATCGTCTTCGCCGACTCCGACCTCGAAGCCGCCGCCGCGGCCGCCCCCATGTCGTTCCTCGACAACTCCGGCCAGGACTGCTGCGCCCGCACCCGCATCCTCGTCCAGCGCTCCGCCTACGACCGCTTCCTCGACCTCCTCGCCCCCGGCATCGAGTCCGTCCGCGTCGGCGACCCGGCCGACGAGACCACCCAGATGGGCCCGCTCATCTCCAGGGTCCAGCTGGACCGCGTCCGTTCGTACGTCGACCCGGACGCCCCCGGCATCCGCGGCAAGGCCCCCGAGGGCCCCGGCTTCTGGTTCCCGCCGACCGTGCTCACCGGCGTGGAGCCCGGCGCCCGGGTGGCCACCGAGGAGGTCTTCGGCCCGGTCGCCGTCGTCCTCCCCTTCGAGGACGAGGCCGACGCGATCCGGCTCGCCAACGACACTCCCTACGGCCTCTCCGGCTCCATCTGGACCCGGGACGTCGGCCGCGCGCTGCGCGTCTCCCAGGCAGTCCGCGCGGGCAACCTGTCCGTCAACTCCCACTCCAGCGTCCGCTACTGGACCCCCTTCGGCGGCTTCAAGCAGTCCGGCATCGGCCGCGAACTCGGCCCGGACGCCCTGACCGCCTTCACCGAAACCAAGAACGTCTTCATCAGCACGGAGGGCCCCGCACAGTGACCGCATCCCCTGACGAGAACATCTGCCGCCGCCTGGTCGGCCGCACCGCCGTCATCACCGGCGCCGGCAGCGGCATCGGCCTCGCCACCGCCCGCCGACTCGCCTCCGAGGGCGCGCACGTCGTCTGCGGCGACCTGGACGAAGCGCGCGGCAAGGCGGCCGCCGAGGAGGTCGGCGGGCTTTTCGTGAAGGTCGACGTCACCGACGCCGAGCAGGTCGATGCGCTCTTCAAGACCGCGTACGACACCTACGGCAGCGTCGACATCGCCTTCAACAACGCGGGTATCTCGCCGCCCGACGACGACTCCATCCTGGAGACCGGCCTGGAGGCCTGGAAGCGGGTCCAGGAGGTCAACCTCACCTCCGTGTACCTGTGCTGCAAGGCCGCGATCCCCTACATGCGGCGCCAGGGCAAGGGCTCGATCATCAACACCGCGTCCTTCGTGGCCCGGATGGGTGCGGCGACCTCCCAGATCTCGTACACGGCCTCCAAGGGCGGTGTGCTGGCGATGTCGCGGGAGCTGGGCGTGCAGTTCGCGCGGGAGGGCATCCGCGTCAACGCGCTCTGCCCGGGACCGGTCAACACCCCGCTGCTCCAGGAGCTGTTCGCGAAGGACCAGGAGCGGGCCGCGCGCCGGCTCGTGCACATCCCGGTCGGACGGTTCGCCGAGGCCACCGAGATCGCTGCCGCCGTCGCGTTCCTCGCCAGCGACGACTCGTCCTTCGTCAACGCCACCGACTTCCTGGTCGACGGAGGCATTTCGGGCGCGTACGTCACCCCGCTCTAGGGCAACCGGAACACCGGCACAGTCGGTGTGATTAAAGTGCCGGGATGAGCAGTTCGCCGCCGCCCGGCTGGTACCGCGACCCGTCCTACCCGCTCACCGAACGCTGGTGGGACGGGACCGCGTGGACCGACCACCGGCGCCAGCCGGAGCAGCCCGTGCCGCCCGTGCTCCAGCCCCAGCCGCCCACGCGCAAGGGCCCCGGACGCACCAAGGTCGTCGCGCTGGCCGCCGTCGGGGCCGTCCTGGTCGCCGGAGCGGTCACGGGCGGCGTCCTCCTGCTCGGCGGGGACGGCGACGGCGGCCAGGAGACGAGGACGGCTACCGCCTCCCCGACCTCCGACGCCGACGGGAGCGACAGCCCGACCCCCACGAAGCCCGCCACCGCGTCCCCCACCGGCGATCCGGCCGTCGTCGTGGACGACCTCAACGGCGTCACCTTCCCGATCCCCGAGGGCTGGACCGACGGTGACGGATCCGCCGAGGACGACGCCGTCCTGGTCACCGACGGCGGCCTCTACGACTGCCCCGGCGACAACGG
Source organism: Streptomyces sp. NPDC057474 (assembly GCF_042802555.1). Classification (NCBI taxonomy): domain Bacteria; kingdom Bacillati; phylum Actinomycetota; class Actinomycetes; order Kitasatosporales; family Streptomycetaceae; genus Streptomyces; species Streptomyces sp. NPDC057474. Next base: position 11,482 of record NZ_JBHVDX010000183.1, read on the forward strand.
TCTGTGCCGCAGGGGCACCGTCGTCTCGCGGACCGTGACCGGCAGCAGCGAGACGTCCCCGAAAATCCTCGCCGAGAACGACATCGAGGACGCGGCGAACGACGCGTACGACCGCGACGAACTGGACCGGCGCCCGTACAACGGCATCACCGGCCATGAGGTCGTCGACTCCGGTTCGGTCGCCGTCGCGGGCCGCGCCGGCTACTACGTGCGTTGGCGCGTCACGACCGGGGCCGGACCCGGCGGCTACGTCCAGTCCCTCGTCTTCCCGTCCAGCAGCGGCTCCGAGGCCCCGGTGCTCGTCCGGTTCGCCGTCGACGCGGGCGACGACGGCCCGCCGGTCGGCGACATCGACGAGATCGTCGAGGGCATCCGGCCGGTGGGCGACGCGGACGCGGACGCGGACACGGGCGGGGGAGTGGGCAGCAGCCTCGGCCCGTCGTGAGCCCAGGAACGCTGCAGGGCTACAGGAACGTGTGGCCCTCGCCGCGATACGTCGGCACGGCCGCCGTCACCTCGTCGCCCTCCACCAGGTGCAGCACGTCGAACCGCTCGCACAGCTCGCCGGCCTTGGCGTGCCGGAACCACACCTTGTCGCCGAGCAGCAAGTCGTCCGCCGGCGCGCCGAGCAGCGGGGTCTGCACCTCGCCGGGGCCCTCCTGCGGGTCGTACTTCAGCCCCTCGGGCAGATACGGCACCGGCAGCCGGTCGGGGCCGGGCGCGCCGGAGGCCGGGTAGCCGCCGCCGAGCACGGTGACGACCCCGACACCGGGGCGCCGTACGACGGGCATGGCGAACAGCGCGGCCGGACGCCCGCTGAACGAGGTGTAGTTGTCGAAGAGCCGAGGCACGTAGAGCCCGGAGCCGGCGCCGATCTCGGTGACCGCGTCCTCCGCCGCCGTGTGCTGCACACTGCCCGTGCCGCCGCCGTTGACGAACTCCAGGTCCGGCGCCACCCGCCGTACGGCGCGCACGACTTCGGCCCGCCGCGCGGCCAGCTCCTTCTTCGCCGTGGCCTGCATCATCCGCACGGCACGCGAACGTAGCGGCCGCCCGGCAACCGAGTCGCCGACACCGGCGATGTGGCCCTCGTACGCCATGATCCCGACCAGCTTGAACCCCGGGCGCTCGGCGACCGCGCGGGCCATGTCGGCGACCTGTGCGGGGGAGTGCAGCGGGGAGCGCCGCGCCCCGACGCGCACCCGTCCGCCGAGAAGCTTCAGCGAGGTGTCCAACTCCAGGCAGACGCGAACGACTTCGGTGCCGCCCCGCCGGGAGTTGTCGATCAGCTGGAGCTGGGCGGGGTCGTCGACCATGACGGTCACGGCGGCTGCGAGCTTGGGGTCGCCCGCCAGCTCGGCGAAGGCCTCGTGGTCGGCCGACGGGTAGGCGAGGAGGACGTCCTCGAACCCGGAACGGGCCAGCCACAGGGACTCGGCGAGGGTGAACGACATGATGCCCTGGAAGCCCTCACGGGCCAGGACCCGCTCCAGAAGCGCCCGGCAGCGAACGGACTTGCTCGCGACGCGGATCGGCTTGCCACCGGCCCTGCGGACGAGATCGTCGGCGTTCGCGTCGAAGGCGTCGAGGTCGACGATCGCCAGAGGTGCGTCGAGATGAGCTGTAGCCCGGTCGTACCGGGCCCGGTCGGCGGCGCGCGCAGTCATGCACGAAGCCTGCCAGACATGATTACCGCAGGGTAGGGGGACGTTCCGGGCAGAAGCCACGGGCCGGCGGACTGGTTCCCGTTCGACCGGGGCCAACCCGTAGAGTGACGCGCACGCAGGGACGACCTCGACGGGGGTGTCGATCCGCTGCCACGGGTATGGCTTGCCCGCGGTGTTGGCGGACCGTCGGCGGGGCGACTCCCAGGTATGCGTGACGACCGCTCCCCAACGGCGGTCGGACGCCCGGACGACCTCCGGGTCGGCACGGGACGAGGAAACGGGGGGTGCATGAGCACGGAAGCGCGCCGCGCCTCCATCCCCCCACGGCCACCGGCCCCACCCCGCCCGTCCATACCACCGGACCACGACCCGTCGACCGCGACACCGGGCGCCACGCCATCGGACACCGCGACACCGGGCGCCCCGACTCGGCCGCCGTCACGGGGACCGGGGTTCGACAGCGAGGCGCCGGGTGCCTGTGCGCCCGCCCCGGGTACGCCGCCCACCCCGGCTACGCGCCCGTCCGCCTCGGGTGCGCCCGGCCCGCTTCCTCCGCCCGGCTCCGGCCCGGTGGGGGGCTCCTCGGTTCCCCCGCCCCGCCCGGATCGCGTGCCCTCGACCGGGAACGGTCCGACCGTGCCACGCCGTCCGCAGCGGCCGCCGGTGGCGGGTGTGCCCGCGCGACCCAGCACTCCGCCTCGTCCGTCCTCGGCGCCGTCGTCGACGCCGGGCGTGACTCGGGAGGTACGGCGCCCGGATGCGGCGGACGCGCCGAACACCACGGAGAACAGCGAGAGTTCCGGCAGCCGGGGCGGGCCCACGCCCTCCCGTACGCACGGCCCCGGCCCGGCGGCCGGTCAGGGCGGCCTCTCGCGAGGCTCCCGACAGGCAGCCGGACAGAGCCCCGCACGCGGCTCCGGCCAGACGGCCGGGCGCAACCCCGCGCGTGGTTCTGCTCAGCCGGTCGGTCAGAGCCCCGAGCGCGGTTCCGCCGAGGATGGTGGCACCACCCAGCGCCGCGCCGAACACCCGCGCTTCGCCGACTTCCGGCGCTCGGCGAGCCAGAACGGCGGCACCCCTGCCACCCCGCCGCCCCCGGCCGCCTCCGCCCGTTTCCCGGACTCCCCACCGGCGGCCTGGACCCGTTTCCTCAACGCTCCACCGGCGGCTTCGACTCATTTCCCGGATGCCCCGCCGACGGCGTCGGCCCGTTTCCCGGACGGTCCACCGGCCGCTCGTCGCCCGGACGACACCCCGCCCCCGGCCGGGGCTCGCTTCCCCGACACCCCGCCCTCGGTGCGCGACGCCGGACGGCGTACGGGTGCCGCCCACTCCTCGGGTGTCCGGGCCGGCGACTCGGCCCCGACCCTCGGCGACCGTCCGTCCCGGCCTTCTGCCCCTTCTGCCGACGGCGCACCATCTCGGTCCTCCGGCCCTTCCTCCGGCGGTCGCTCGCCCCGTCCCTCCGACTCCACCCCCGGCGGCACGTCTCCCCGCCCGGCCGGGCAGCCCCCGACGTCGGCGCCCCGTAACGGCGTACCGGCTCCCGGCGGTGCCGTCCAGCCCCCGGCCTCGCCCCTCCGTCGCCCCCTGCCCGAAGAGGCCGGCCCCGAGGGCACTCCTCGGCCGCGGCCCATCACGCCCGAGCGCCCCGGTGGCTGGCAGCCTCCGTCGAGTTCGTCCCGGCGGTCCGCCGAAGCGCTCGACGGCGTCCTCGGCGCGTCTCCCGGGCGGCCCTTCGTGACGTTCGCGCAGCCGGACACGTCGCCGTGGACGCGACCCGCGTCGTACGAGGGGCGACGCAAGCCGAGGCCCTCCAAGGCCCGGGCGGCGGCCGTCGCCGCATGCGTGGTGCTCGGTGTCGGGCTCATCGGCGGCGCGGCGGCCGGGAGTTGGCTCACCGGAGACTCCGGGGCGGACGGCTCCCGCGACACCTTCGCGGTGGCCGGAGAGCTGTGGCACGGCGTACCCGTCGACGAGTTGTTCCCGCCCACCGTCCAGGGCGAGGGCGCCGGACCCGGCGGCACCGACCGCACCTGGACCCGGGTCGCCGTCTCGCCCGACAGCGGCTGCGCGGACGCCTTCGACCCGCTGCTGCGCAAGGCCCTCGCCCCCGTCGGCTGCCTGCGACTGCTGCGCGCCACCTACACCGACGCGACCCACAGCAACGTCACCACCGTCGGCCTGATGTTCACCAGGACCGACGCCGCCGCCATGGCCGCGCTCAGGACCCGCTTCGCGCAGGACGGCCTCGACCGCCGTACCGACCTGATGCCCCGCCCGTACGCCGCCGAGGACACCGTCGCCGCAGGCTTCGGCGACAACCAGCGGGCCTCCTGGACGATTTCCGTCCTCACCGACGTCCCCGTCGTCGTCTACGCCGTCTCGGGTTTCGCCGACGGCCGCACCGTCACCGAACCGCAGCCCGCTGCGGACGCGATGAAGTCCGGTGCCACCACCGCCCCCGCCCAGTCCGGCCTCGGCCACGAGGCGAAGGGCCTCGCCGACCGCATCGAACGCGGCCTGCGCAAGACCGCCGCGTCCGCCACGGAGCAGCCTTCATGAAAGCCGAGAAAGCCGAGAAACCCGAGACCGCTGAGCAGGCCGCGACAGCCGAGCCGGCTGGAACGGCCGAGAGCGCTGACAGAGCCGAGGCAGCCGACCCCGCTGGAAGAGCCGCGCAAGCCGTGACGCCCGTGGCCGCCATCCGAGCCGGCCGGCGTGCCCGGGGCCGCCGCCGCCCCCTGCGTCTCGCTCTCCTCAGCGTCCCCCTCGCCGCCTCCCTTGCCCTCCTGCCGTCCACCGCCGCGCACGCCGACGGCATCCGGGACCAACAGTGGGCGTTGGGCGCGATGCGCACGCAGGAGGCGTGGCGTACGACGGAAGGGGCCGGTATCACCGTCGCGGTCCTCGACACGGGCGTCGACGACGAGCACCCGGACCTGGCCGGCAACGTCCTGCCGACGAAGGACATGGTCGGCTTCGGGGCCTCGCGCGGCGACCGCTCCTGGGCCCGGCACGGCACCGCCATGGCCGGAATCATCGCCGGGCACGGCCACGGCGTGAACAACGCCGAAGGCGTCCTCGGCGTCGCCCCCGAGGCGAAGATCCTCCCCGTCCGCGTCATCCTCGAAGACGGCGACTCGGCCCGTTCCAAGGCCCGCAGCACCCGTGGCAACGCCCTGGCCCAGGGCATCCGCTGGGCCGCCGACCAGGGCGTAGACGTCATCAACCTCTCCCTCGGCGACGACTCCGAGTCCGCCCACCCGGAACCCTCCGAGGACGCCGCCGTCCAGTACGCCCTGGAGAAGGGCTCGATCGTCGTCGCCTCGGCAGGCAACGGCGGCGAGAAGGGCGACCACATCTCGTACCCGGCGGCCTACCCCGGCGTGATCGCGGTGACCGCCGTCGACGAGGACGGCAACCGCGCCCCGTTCTCCACCCGCCGCTGGTACGCCACCGTCAGCGCCCCCGGCGTCGACGTCGTCATCGCCGATCCGGACCGCAAGTACTACGAGGGCTGGGGCACCAGCGCCGCCGCGGCCTTCGTCTCCGGCGCCGCCGCCCTCATCAAGGCGGCCCACCCGAGCCTGACCCCCGCCGAGGTCAAACGCCTCCTGGAGGGCACCGCCCGCGAAGCCCCCGTCGGCGGTCGCGACGACTCCCGGGGCTTCGGCTTCGTCGACCCGGCGGCCGCCATCGAGGAGGGCGCCAAGCTCACGTCCGACGACCTCAAGACCGCGTCGTACGGCGGCAAGTACTTCGGCTCCGGCCCGGACCCGGTCGAGGAGGAGGACCCCACCGCCGGCTGGACCGCCCCCGCCGCCGGCGGCCTCGGCGTGGTCCTGCTGGTCACCGCGGTGGTGGTCTGGCGCGGACGCGGTCGCGGCCGGCCCGACGAGTACGTCATCTGACTCCCACGTCCACGGTTACGTGTACGCGTACACCTACGATGTCGTGGACGCGCTCGCCGTGACCGTCGCGTCCGTCGCGTCCGCCGGATCCCCCGTCTCCGTCGGCTCCCCCGTGTCCCCGAACACCGAGACGGCCGCCTTCGCCGCCTCCTCGACCAGCGAGATCCCCTTCGCCTTCGTCGTGTTGCCGTTCGACACCACCGCGACCAGGTAATCCCGCCCGTCCACCGTGACCCGGCCGACGCTGTTGATGTCCCACAGCCCGGTGGCGGTACGCGGCAACCACCCGTTCTTCAAAGCGAATCCGGACCCCGAGGCCCCGCCCGCCGCCGCCGAGACACCCCAGTCCTGTCCCTCCGCGATCTGCCCCATCAGCCCCTGGACGTACGCCCGAGAGGCCTCGCTCAGCTCGGATGTGTCGTTGTCGCCGAACACCTGCTGGAGCAGGGCGAGTTGATCGGCCGACGTGGTCTGCGTGAGCCCCCAGTACAGACCGTCGCCGCCCTCGGTGTCCGTCAGCCCCAACCGATCGTTCGCGGCGTCGAGGCCCGCCGCCTGCCCGATGGCCTTCCACAGAGCCGTCGCGGAGACGTTGTCGCTGTCGCGGATCATCGCGGAGGCGTACGTCTTCTCCTGCGCGGTGAGCCGTCGGTCCGCGTCCTGTGCCTGGAGCAGCAGCGCCGCCAGAATGTCCATCTTCACGATGCTCGCGGTGTCGAACCGAGCGTCCCCGTGGACGGCCGAGTCCCCGGACGCCACGTCGAGCACGGACACCGACACCGCCGCCCCGTTCTCGACGGTCACGTCCGCAAGGGCCGTCGCGAGCAGCTCGTCGTGGTCCACCGCGGGCGCCGCCACAGGTTCCACCGAAGCCTCCTCAGCGACCGCGTCCGCGCCCGGCGCGGTGGAAGCGGAGGCCGAGGGCGAAACCGACGATGACGCCGACGACGATACGGCGGAGCTCCCGCCGTCCTGCGCCTGGGCCCTCATGAACACCGTCCCGGCGGCCGTGCCGCCCAGCAGGACGAGGGCGGCGAGCGCGATGCGGACGAGCGGGCGGTGCCCGGACGGGCGGACGCGGCGACGGGCTCTGAGAGAGGGCATGCCGCGATGGTTCTGCGCCGCGCTGTGCGGCTGGTTAGGCGATTGTTAGATGCTTGTCAGGGATAGCTGAGAAAACCGTGAGTGATGTGACGCTCACGTTTCCGGCCTGCCGAACGCCCAGGAGACTTCCCCCGATAGGGTCGACGACCGTGGCGAACAAGAACATTCCCGACCCCGGCTTCTCCGACGACGACGGCTCCGCCGACCCCCGGCTGAGCGCCGCGCTCGCCGCCTGGGCCGAGGACCGGACCGCCGTGGGCCCCGTCCTCGAAGCCCTCAAGGGCGCCCGGCTGCTCGTGCCCGTCGTGGCCGTGCTCGGCGAGGTCGAGGTGGACGAGAAGGGGCTGCGCCGCGAGAGGACCAGCGATATGGCCGTCCCCACCCTGAAGGCCGGCGGCCGCACCGCCCTGCCCGCCTTCACCTCCACCGACTCCCTCGCCCGCTGGGACCCCGCCGCCCGCCCCGTCGCCGTACCCCTGCACCAGGCCCTGCAGGCCGCCGCGCACGAGAAGGCCGACACGATCGTTCTCGACCTCGCGGGCCCCGTCCCCTACGAGCTGACCGGCCGCGCCCTGCTAGCGCTCGCCGAGGGACGCACCACCACCGACCCCCTCGCCGACCCCGCGGTCCTCGACGCCGTACGCTCCGCCGTCGCCGCCGAGCCGGCCGTGCTCCGCGCCCACCTCGGCCCCGGACAGGCCGACGGCACCCTCGCCCTCGTCCTGGACCCGTCCGCCGGCCCGGCCGAAGCCGCGCAGTCCGTGGCGGGCCGCCTCGCCGCCGACGAGACACTGAGGGCCCGCCTGGTACGCGGCCTCGACCTGGCACTGCTGCCGGCCGGGGCGACGCCACCGGGCGAGCCCTTGTATGTACGGGAGTAGCCGTTATGTACAGACGTGAGGATCAGCCGTAGACCGGGCCCGTGTACTTCTCGCCCGGACCCTGACCCGGCTCGTCCGGCACGACCGACGCCTCGCGGAACGCCAGCTGCAGCGACTTCAGACCGTCGCGCAGCGGCGCCGCGTGGAACGAGCTGATCTCGGTCGCGGACGCGTCCAGCAGACCGGCGAGGGCGGAGACCAGTTTGCGGGCCTCGTCCAGGTCCTTGTACTTGTCGCCCTCCTCCGTCAGGCCGAGCTTCACCGCGGCGGCGCTCATCAGGTTGACGGCGACCGTCACGATCACCTCGACCGCGGGGACCTCGGCGATATCGCGGGTCATCGAGTCGAAGTCGGGGTTCTCAGGAGGGGTCTCACTCATGCCCCACACGATAGGCCCCGGCGCGTACGCCCCGACCTGCGGGAGTCGGCTGCGCCCCGATTGGCACCCCAGGTTTGAACCCGCTATGGTTAGGTCTACGACCGGCTGGACACCTGTGTGTCCGGCCCGCAAGTGGAGGCTCCGAACTCCCACCTGACTGTCCTCCGGGACGGCAGGTCATCCGGTCAGACGGCCCCCACCGTTCCGTACGGACGGTGGAGTCGTCCGAAAGTGCGCCCCGCGGTTCACCGCGGCGGTGCTCCGGCAGTCCTTGGAGCCCCGCCTGTGACCCGTCCGGGGCATTTTTCATGCGCCGTGACGGTTGGTCCCTATGTCAACCAGACATAACACGGCGGTCCGCCAGACCGGCGTGTGGTGCTACCGAGGAGGATCCATCAGCACCGAGCCCCGCATCAACGACCGGATTCGCGTTCCCGAGGTGCGACTTGTCGGTCCCAGCGGCGAGCAGGTCGGGATTGTTCCGCTTGCCAAGGCCCTGGAGCTTGCGCAGGAGTACGACCTCGATTTGGTCGAGGTGGCCGCGAGTGCGCGTCCCCCGGTCTGCAAGCTCATGGACTACGGGAAGTTCAAGTACGAGTCGGCCATGAAGGCCCGTGAGGCGCGCAAGAACCAGGCGCACACGGTCATCAAGGAAATGAAGCTCCGGCCGAAGATCGACCCGCACGACTACGACACCAAAAAGGGTCACGTCGTCCGGTTCCTCAAGCAGGGCGACAAGGTCAAGATCACGATCATGTTCCGTGGTCGTGAGCAGTCCCGGCCCGAGCTGGGCTACCGACTGCTGCAGCGTCTGGCTTCGGACGTCGAGGACCTCGGGTTCATCGAGTCGAACCCGAAGCAGGACGGCCGAAACATGATCATGGTTCTCGGTCCGCACAAGAAGAAGACCGAGGCGATGGCCGAGGCCCGTCAGGCGCAGGAAGCCCGGAAGGCGGAAGCGAAGGCCAACCCCGGCAAGTCGCAGAACGCCGCCGAGCACACCGACGCCGAGGACACCGACGTGGAGGACACCGACGTGGAGCACGTCGAGGTCGAGGCGCCGGCCGAGGAGCCTGCCGAGGCGTAAGTCCCCGGGACGCGAGTCCGGGGGAAGCCCTGGACACGGGTCCAGGGTGTCAACCGATAGGAATGACGTTCCGTCGTGCCCGGTTTCGCGACCGGGCACCGGAGCGCCACTGACGAGGAGAGAACGGCGCTATGCCGAAGAACAAGTCGCACAGCGGTGCCAGCAAGCGCTTCAAGATCACCGGCTCCGGCAAGGTGCTCCGTGAGCGCGCCGGCAAGCGCCACTACCTCGAGCACAAGTCGTCCCGCGTGACGCGTCGCCTCACCGGCAACGCCGAGATGGCCCCGGGCGACGCCGCGAAGATCAAGAAGCTTCTCGGCAAGTGACGCGACGGCGCCTGATCAACCGATCGGTGCGCGCCGTACGTCAGGACCGGGACCCCATCGATTTCGGGCCGTGTGAGGACAACCACGGCCCCGCTACAAGGAGTTAAAAGTGGCACGCGTCAAGCGGGCAGTCAACGCCCACAAGAAGCGCCGGGCGATCCTCGAAGCCGCCTCCGGCTACCGCGGTCAGCGTTCGCGCCTGTACCGCAAGGCCAAGGAGCAGGTCACCCACTCGCTGGTCTACAACTACAACGACCGCAAGAAGCGCAAGGGCGACTTCCGTCAGCTGTGGATCCAGCGCATCAACGCTGCGGCCCGACAGAACGGCATGACGTACAACCGCCTCATCCAGGGTCTGAAGGCCGCCAACATCGAGGTCGACCGCAAGATCCTCGCCGAGCTGGCCGTCAACGACGCCACCGCGTTCGCCGCGCTGGTCGAGGCCGCCCAGAAGGCGCTGCCGGCGGACGTGAACGCGCCCAAGGCTGCGTGACGCTCGCGCTGGCTCGAGCCGCGTGTGGTGTGCCCGGACCCGTAGGCGTTCGTCGCCTGCGGGTCCGGGCGTTTTTTTGGGTGCGTTGTCGGGTGCGGGTGGTTCGTGGTCGCTCGCGCAGTTC
>NZ_JBHVDX010000184.1:0-21401 GCF_042802555.1 Streptomyces sp. NPDC057474
GCCCCGGGACCGAAGTCCCGGGGCAGCCCCTTTCGCTCAAGCCGAGCGCAGCGGCTACGCGTCCTTGCTCAGGTTCGGCCCGGCACCGCCGGCCGCCTGCTCGATCGGCGGGACGTCCGGCAGCGCCGCCTTCTCCTCACCCCGGAAGGTGAAGGTCGCCGTCTCGCCCTCGCCCTCGGTGCCCACGACCACGATGTGACCGGGGCGCAGCTCACCGAAGAGGATCTTCTCGGAGAGGGTGTCCTCGATCTCGCGCTGGATGGTACGACGCAGCGGACGCGCGCCCAGCACGGGGTCGTAACCCTTCTTGGACAGCAGCTCCTTGGCGGACTGGGAGAGCTCGATGCCCATGTCCCGGTCCTTCAGGCGCTCGTCGACCTTGCCGACCATCAGGTCGACGATCTTGAGGATGTCCTCCTGCGTCAGCTGCGGGAAGACGACCACGTCGTCGACGCGGTTGAGGAACTCGGGCCGGAAGTGCTGCTTGAGCTCGTCCGAGACCTTGTTCTTCATGCGCTCGTAGTTGGTCTTCTTGTCGCCCGAGGCCGCGAAGCCCAGGTTGAAGCCCTTGGAGATGTCCCGGGTGCCGAGGTTGGTCGTCATGATGATGACCGTGTTCTTGAAGTCCACGACCCGGCCCTGGGAGTCGGTCAGGCGACCGTCCTCCAGGATCTGCAGCAGCGAGTTGAAGATGTCCGGGTGGGCCTTCTCGACCTCGTCGAAGAGGACGACGGAGAACGGCTTGCGGCGGACCTTCTCGGTCAGCTGGCCGCCCTCTTCGTAGCCCACGTATCCGGGCGGGGAACCGAAGAGACGCGACACCGTGTGCTTCTCGCTGAACTCCGACATGTCGAGGGAGATCAGCGCGTCCTCGTCACCGAAGAGGAACTCGGCGAGCGCCTTGGACAGCTCGGTCTTACCGACACCGGACGGGCCGGCGAAGATGAACGAACCACCGGGACGCTTCGGGTCCTTGAGGCCCGCGCGCGTACGACGGATCGCCTTCGACAGCGCCTTGACGGCGTCGACCTGGCCGATGACCCGCTTGTGGAGCTCGTCCTCCATACGCAGCAGACGCGAGGACTCCTCCTCGGTCAGCTTGAAGACCGGGATGCCTGTGGCGGTCGCGAGGACCTCGGCGATCAGCTCGCCGTCGACCTCGGCGACGACGTCCATGTCGCCGGCCTTCCACTCCTTCTCCCGCTTGGCCTTGCCGGCCAGGAGCTGCTTCTCCTTGTCGCGGAGGGAGGCGGCCTTCTCGAAGTCCTGCGAGTCGATCGCGGACTCCTTGTCCCGGCGGACACCGGCGATCTTCTCGTCGAACTCGCGGAGGTCCGGCGGCGCGGTCATCCGGCGGATGCGCATCCGGGAGCCGGCCTCGTCGATCAGGTCGATCGCCTTGTCCGGCAGGAAGCGGTCCGAGATGTACCGGTCGGCCAGCGTGGCCGCCTGGACCAGGGCCTCGTCCGTGATGGAGACGCGGTGGTGCGCCTCGTACCGGTCACGGAGGCCCTTGAGGATCTCGATGGTGTGCGGGAGCGAGGGCTCGGCGACCTGGATGGGCTGGAAGCGGCGCTCGAGCGCGGCGTCCTTCTCCAGGTGCTTGCGGTACTCGTCCAGCGTGGTGGCGCCGATGGTCTGCAGCTCACCGCGGGCCAGCATCGGCTTCAGGATGGAAGCCGCGTCGATGGCGCCCTCGGCGGCACCCGCACCGACCAGCGTGTGGAGCTCGTCGATGAACAGGATGATGTCGCCGCGAGTGCGGATCTCCTTGAGGACCTTCTTCAGGCGCTCCTCGAAGTCACCGCGGTAGCGGGAGCCGGCGACCAGCGCGCCGAGGTCGAGGGTGTAGAGGTGCTTGTCCTTGAGGGTCTCGGGCACCTCGCCCTTGACGATGGCCTGGGCGAGACCTTCGACGACGGCGGTCTTGCCGACGCCGGGCTCACCGATCAGGACCGGGTTGTTCTTCGTACGGCGGGACAGCACCTGCATGACCCGCTCGATCTCCTTCTCGCGCCCGATGACCGGGTCGAGCTTGGACTCACGAGCGGCCTGGGTGAGGTTCCGGCCGAACTGGTCGAGGACCAGGGACGTCGAGGGGGTGCCCTCGGCGGGGCCGCCGGCGGTGGCGGTCTCCTTGCCCTGGTAACCGGAGAGCAGCTGGATGACCTGCTGCCGCACCCGGTTGAGATCTGCGCCCAGCTTGACCAGGACCTGGGCGGCGACGCCCTCGCCCTCACGGATCAGGCCGAGCAGGATGTGCTCCGTGCCGATGTAGTTGTGGCCCAGCTGAAGGGCCTCGCGGAGCGACAGCTCCAGGACCTTCTTGGCACGGGGGGTGAAGGGGATGTGGCCGGACGGAGCCTGCTGCCCCTGCCCGATGATCTCCTCCACCTGCTGGCGGACCGCCTCGAGCGAAATCCCGAGGCTCTCCAGGGCCTTAGCGGCGACACCCTCACCCTCGTGGATCAGGCCCAGGAGGATGTGCTCGGTGCCGATGTAGTTGTGGTTGAGCATCCGGGCTTCTTCCTGAGCCAGGACGACAACCCGCCGCGCGCGGTCGGTGAACCTCTCGAACATCGTTAATCGCTCCTCAGAGCGGTCAGGCAGTGAGGGGACGCTCCCCTCGCTGTCCTTCCGCAGCTTAGTCCCGCAAGCGGGGACCGCTCATTCCAACTGCCGACACCGTCCTTGGCCTCCTGACCCCGAACGCCGACATCTGCTCCAACCCGATGGTGCGAGACGATGTTCCCGCAGGCCAGGTAGTTACCCTCACCATCAGTACGCCCATGGCGAACGTGAGACGGCCTTTCCTGCGTGTCGCCCCCTCCCACTAGGGATGTCTTACCCGTAGGCACTGACACTCCATGCCGGATGCACCGGTTCCCTCCGCTAAGGGCGAACATCCTTGCGTCGCCACCCACCACGGCACGCCCCCTTTCCCGGCACTCTCCGTATCCGCTCCGAAGCCCAGCGTAACTCTGGGCCCCTTCGCACGGTTGCTCCTGACATGACCATCGTCCCCCTTCCCCGCCGACCGCTCGACCCGAGCGACTCCTCGGGCGCTGTCCCGCGCGATGTTCCGGGCGACATCGCGTGCGACGCGGTGCGGCAGTGGTACGAGAACGATCTCGGCTGGGCGACCGTGCCCGGGACGCCCGTACATCTCATTACGGGCCTGCGCTTCGATGTTCTCGACGTGCCGGCGGAAGCGGGGGTCGCGGCGCTCAGGCATATGGGCCCGGTCCCCGGTCCGGGCTCGCCGGTGGCACTGCGCGACGGGCGGATGCTGCTGCTGGTCGCGGCGGGCAGCGCGGAGGAACTGCCAGGTGTGCTGGAGTGGCTGGACTGGGGCGGCCTCGACCTGGACCTCACTGCCGTCGGAACGGGCGGTCACATGGTGGCGCCGACGCCTCCGGGAGGGGCCGGAAGGCTCGGGGGCGTGCCCCGGGAGGCCGGTTCGCAGGGGGCCGCCGATTGGTTGCGGCCCCCCGAGCCGGGGTGCGAGGTCGAACCCTCGCTGCCGAGCATGTCGGCGTTGGGGGGCGGTGGGGGCGCCCCCGACCTCGTGCGAGTGGTGGACACGGTGGCGACGCACTGCCACCGCGTCCGGCTGCGGCGCGCGAGCACCGGGCCGTCGGAATCTCAGCCGTTGGCCTTCTCGTAGGCCTCGCGGATGGAGGCGGGGACGCGGCCGCGGTCGTTGACCTCGTAGCCGTTCTCCTTCGCCCAGGCGCGGATGGCCGCGGTGTCCTGGCTGCCGCCGGAAGCGGCACGGGCCTTGCCGCGCCCGCCCGAAGCACGGCCTCCGGTACGCCGACCACCCTTGACGTAGGGGTCGAGAAGGCCGCGAAGCTTGTCCGCGTTGGCGGTCGTGAGGTCGATCTCGTACGTCTTGCCGTCCAGCGCGAACGTCACGGTCTCGTCCGCCTCGCCGCCGTCGAGGTCGTCGACAAGAAGGACCTGAACCTTCTGTGCCACCGGATTTCCTTTCATCGATAACTTCAGGGCCGAGGGCCTGCGGCGAGCGCCGCTGTTTCGCGTCCCCTGTTATATGCAGTACTGCAGTACGTCGGAAAGCAAACCGCTTTTCCAGGAAAAACACAAACCCCTGGGAGAGACCGGGGAGAGGCTGCGGAGAGGGCGAGGAGTCCCGGGAAGACCGGAAACATGTGCGTTTCGGACATAGGGCACCCGGGCAAGGCGACCCTCACCGGAATAGGAGTCGAGGTTCCTCGATGAACCCTGAACCCCGAGGTTCCTTGGCGGATCCGCCGGCGATCACAGATGCAGAAGCATCCGGCTGTTGCCCAAGGTGTTCGGTTTCACTCGTTCGAGACCGAGGAACTCCGCGACGCCCTCGTCATAGGAACGCAGCAGCTCCGCGTAGACATCGGTGTCGACCGGAGTCTCACCGATCTCCACGAAGCCGTGCTTCGCGAAGAACTCGACTTCGAAGGTCAGACAGAAAACCCGGCGAACACCCAGCCAGCGAGCGGTGTGCAGCAACTTCTCCAGCAACTGGTGACCGACGCCGAGACCCTTGGCGTCCGGGTTCACCGCGAGAGTGCGGACTTCCGCGAGGTCTTCCCACATGACGTGCAGCGCACCGCAGCCCACGACCTCGGCGTTGTCGTCCCGTTCCGCGACCCAGAACTCCTGGATGTCCTCGTAAAGCGTGACCGTCGCTTTGTCGAGCAGGATGCGGCGCTGGACGAACGAGTCGAGGAGGCGGCGCACGTGCGGGACATCGCTGGTCCGAGCCCGCCTGACGGTGATGGCTTTTGCGGTGACTCCGGGACTCGTTGCTGGCATGAGCGGACGCTATCGCCCGGGGAGATCCGGGGATTCGCCGGGGGTCCCCTGCGTTTCGCCGGACGATTCGGCGGATTCGTCGACGGTTTCCACAGGGGTTTCGACGACCGGGGCGGCGGGCGCGGCCGGTTCGGGTTTGACGGCGTCAGGGCCTTGCGCGATGCGTACGGCGTCGGTGAGCGCCTGTCGCTGTTCCTCGCTCATCATCCCGAAGAAGGCGACGAGAGCGGCCGCGGGGTTGTCGCTCTGCGACCAGGCTTCGTTCATCAGTGCGGCCGCGTAGGCGGCGCGAGTGGAGACCGCCTCATATCGATAGGCCCGGCCCTCCGCCTCCCGCCGCACCCAGCCCTTCTGATGGAGATTGTCCAGAACGGTCATCACGGTGGTGTACGCGATGGACCGTTCCCGCTGAAGGTCTTCCAGGACTTCCCGAACCGTCACCGGGCGGTTCCACTTCCACACCCGCGTCATGACCGCGTCTTCGAGTTCTCCCAATGGGCGAGGCACAGTTCCGCACAATATCCGGAGAAGTTGAACAAAAAGGGCGTACGACTCGAAAAACACACGAGTCGTACGCCGATGGGGCGCGTCGCGTCAGGCGCCGGCGCCCTTGGGGTTGGATTCGCCGGCCTGGCGGGCGTTCTCCGCACGGGCGAGCGCCACGTCGACGACCGCGTCCTCCTTGGCCTTGTTGGGGCCGCCCTGGGTCTTCACGATCACCCTGATGACGCCGATGAACAACACGGCCATCACGAAGGGGGGCAGCAGCGCGGAGACGTAGTCCATGGGTCCAGGGTAGCCAGGGCTAGACGGCGGCCAGTTGTTGGGGCGGGGTCGCGGGCGGGGCGGCCGGTTTCTGCTTGGGCGGGAAGACCTCGCCGGGGGTGGGGACGGGGCGGCGGGCCGGGCTCGGGGCGTCGGGACGGGGGACCGGGCCCGGCTTCTCGGCCGGCTGGGCGGGACGGGACGGCCGGGCGGGCTTCGGCTCGGCCGGCCCTCCGGCGGCGCCGCGCACGTGCGTCCCCTGTTCCGACAGGCCGCCGGGGAGAGCGGTGAGCCGGAGCCGGGAGCGGGCGCCGGAGCGGGAGGCCGGGACGACCACCACCGACGTGGCCGCGCGCCCCGCGAAGCGGGCGCGCACGTCCTGTTCGACGAGAGGCCGGCAGCGTTCCAAAAGGGCCGCGGCGGCGGGGTTGCCGCGCAGGGCGCGCAGGGCGGCGAGGTCGTCCGGGTGGGGGCGGTACCCGGCGTCCAGGGCCTCCGCGAGGAGCGCCGCGTAGCCCGTGACCGCGCCGGGGAGCGCGGCGCGGTAGCGGGCGAGGTCGGCCAGCAGGAAGGCCCTCAGACGGGCGTCCTCGCGGGTCGCCTCGTCGACGGACTCGGCGAGCCGGAGGCAGTCCTGCACCTCCTCCGCCGAGGCGGGACTGGGGTTGAGGGCGAGGGCGAGGGCACGACGGAGCACACGCAGCTCCTCAGCGCCGAACGCCATGCCGCCGCGGGTTCCGTGGGGCGTGGGCATGCGGCGACGATACGCGCTAATCAGACAAAAGAGATGCGCTGGGGCGCGTGGCGCCGGGGTTCCACCCGCGTGGGGGATTTCATTCGCCTCCTCAGAGCCGCGACACGTTCCGCTCGTACACCAGCCTCAGCCCGATCAGCGTCAGCCACGGCTCGTGCTCGTCGATCACGGACGACTCGCCGAGCACCATCGGTGCCAGGCCGCCCGTCGCGATGACCGTCACGTCCTCGGGGTTGTCGGCCAGTTCGCGGACCATGCGGCTCACGACCCCGTCGACCTGGCCGGCGAAGCCGTAGACGATGCCGGACTGCATGGCCTCGACCGTGTTCTTGCCGATCACGCTGCGGGGCCGGGCGACCTCGATCTTGCGGAGCTGGGCGCCCTTGACGCCGAGGGCCTCGACGGAGATCTCGATGCCGGGGGCGATGACGCCGCCGACGTACTCGCCGCGCGCGCTGACCGCGTCGAACGTCGTCGCCGTACCGAAGTCCACGACGACGGCCGGGCCGCCGTACAGCTCGACGGCGGCGACGGCGTTGATGATGCGGTCGGCGCCGACCTCCTTGGGGTTGTCCGTCAGGATCGGGACGCCCGTCTTCACACCCGGCTCGACGAGGACCGCCGGGACGTCGCCGTAGTAGCGGCGGGTCACCTCACGGAGTTCGTGCAGGACGGACGGGACGGTGGCGCAGATCGCGATGCCGTCGATGCCGTCGCCCAGCTCCTCGCCGAGGAGCGGGTGCATGCCCATGAGGCCCTGGAGGAGGACCGCCAGTTCGTCGGCGGTGCGGCGCGCGTCCGTGGAGATGCGCCAGTGTTCGACGATGTCCTCGCCGTCGAACAGACCGAGGACGGTGTGGGTGTTGCCCACGTCGATCGTCAGCAGCATGGCCCGTCCCCGCCCTACTCGGCCGCGCGCAGGTCGAGGCCGATGTCCAGGATCGGGGACGAGTGGGTCAGGGCCCCGACGGCCAGGTAGTCGACGCCCGTGTCCGCGTACGCCTTCGCGTTGGTGAGGGTCAGGCGGCCCGAGGCCTCCAGCAGGGCGCGGCCGTCGACGATCGCCACGGCTTCCTCGCACTCGATCGGCGTGAAGTTGTCCAGGAGGATCAGGTCGGCGCCCGCGTCGATGACCTCGCGGAGCTGGTGGAGGGTGTCGACCTCGACCTCGATGGGCACCTCGGGGAACATCTCGCGCACGGCCTCGAAGGCCTGGGCGACACCGCCCGCGGCGACCACGTGGTTGTCCTTGACCAGCGCGGCGTCGGACAACGACATGCGGTGGTTGATCCCGCCGCCGCAGCGGACCGCGAACTTCTCCAGGGAGCGGAGCCCCGGCGTCGTCTTCCTGGTGTCGCGCACCCTCGCCTTCGTGCCCTCCAGGGTGTCCGCCCACGCGCGCGTGGCGGTCGCGATGCCGGAGAGGCGGCACAGCAGGTTCAGGGCGCTGCGCTCGGCGGTGAGGAGGTCGCGGGTGGCGCCGGTGACGCTGAGGAGCTTCTGGCCGGCCTCGACGCGGTCGCCGTCGTCGACGTGCCGCTCGACCTCGAACTCGTCGGTGCAGGCCACCGAGAGGACCGCCTCGGCGATCCTGAGGCCCGCCACGACGCCGCCCTCGCGGGCGGTGAAGTCGGCGGTGGCGCGGGCGTCCTCGGGGATGGTCGCGACCGTGGTCACGTCCACGCCGTGGTCGAGGTCCTCCTGGATGGCGACGTTGGCGATGTCCTCGACCTCGACGGGGTCGAGTCCGGCGTCGGCCAGGAGCTGGGCGAGTGCGGGGTCGAGCCCGCACTCCAGGAATTCCTCGTCGGGGATGCCTTCGTCGGCGCCGCAGGCGCAGCCGTCGCCGCAGCCGCCGTTCTGGGCGAGGGGAAGGTCGGGAGTGCTCACGTCTGTCACTGCTCCTGCTGGTGCTGCCGGGTCGGGGGGAAGTCTGCGGTATCCGTGGTGTGTACGGCGAGCGTCCGGTCCGGATTCAGCCGTACGACGATGTGGCGGCGCCAGGCGGCGTCGTCGCGCTCGGCGCGGTCCTCGCGCCAGTGGCAGCCGCGGGTCTCCTCGCGCAGCCGGGCGGCGGCGACCAGGACGCGGGCCACGCACAGGAGGTTGGTGGTCTCCCAGGTGTCGACGCCGGGCTCGGCCGTCTTGCCGTTCTCGGCGAGGGCGTCGCGGGCCTCGGCGTGCAGCCGGTCCAGAGCCGCGGCGGCGGTCGCCAGGGAGGACGCGGAGCGCAGGACGCCGGCCCCCTCGGTCATGGTCCGCTGGATCGCGAACCGTATCTCCGGGGTCAGCAGCGGGTGCGCGGGCTTGTCCGCGTACGGGACGGGCTGGGGCACGCGCGCGTGGAGGCCCGTCCCGTCGTGGGCCGCGGCGATGTCGGCGGCGATGCGCTCGGCGTAGACCAGGCCCTCCAGGAGGGAGTTCGAGGCGAGCCGGTTGGCGCCGTGGACGCCGGTGCAGGCGACCTCGCCGCAGGCGTAGAGGCCGGGGACGGTGGTCCGGCCGTGGGAGTCGGTACGGACGCCGCCGGAGGCGTAGTGGGCGGCCGGGGCGACCGGGATGGGCTCGGTGACGGGGTCGAGGCCGTGGGCGCGGCAGGCGGCGAGGATCGTCGGGAAGCGGTGCTCCCACATGTCGGCGCCGAAGTGCCGGGCGTCCAGGTACATGTGCTCGGCGCCCTGTTCCTGCATACGGCGCATGATGCCCTTGGCGACGATGTCGCGCGGCGCCAGTTCGGCCAGTTCGTGCTGTCCGAGCATGAAGCGCGTGCCCTCGGCGTCGACCAGGTGGGCGCCCTCGCCGCGTACCGCCTCGGAGACGAGCGGCTGCTGGCCCTCCGCGTCCGCGCCCAGGAACAGCACGGTCGGGTGGAACTGGACGAATTCGAGGTCGGAGACCTCCGCGCCCGCGCGCAGGGCGAGGGCCACGCCGTCGCCGGTGGAGACGGACGGGTTGGTGGTGGCGGAGAAGACCTGGCCCATGCCGCCGGTGGCGAGGACCACGGCGGGGGCGTGGACGGCTCCCACGCCGTCGTGCTGGCCCTCGCCCATGACGTGCAGGGTGACACCGGCGGTGCGGCCGTCGGCGTCCAGCAGGAGGTCCAGGACGAGCGCGTTCTCGACCGTACGCAGACCACGCGCGCGTACGGCCTCGACGAGCGCCCGGGAGATCTCGGCTCCGGTCGCGTCGCCGCCCGCGTGGGCGATGCGGCGGCGGTGGTGGCCGCCCTCGCGGGTCAGCTCCAGGCCGCCCTCCTCCGACTCGTCGAAGTGGGCGCCGGTCTCGATCAGGCGGCGTACGGCGTCGGGGCCCTCGGTGACGAGCAGCCGTACGGCCCCCTCGTCGCACAGGCCCGCGCCGGCCACCAGGGTGTCGTCCTGGTGCTGTTCGGGGGTGTCGCCCTCGCCGAGGGCCGCGGCGATGCCGCCCTGGGCCCAGCGGGTGGAGCCGTCGTCGAGGCGGGCCTTGGTGACGACGACCGTACGGAGGCCGGCGGCCTCGCAGCGCAGCGCGGCGGTGAGGCCGGCGACGCCCGAGCCGACGACCACGACGTCGGCGGCGACGGACCATCCCGGTGCGGGCGCGTGCAGTCGTATGCCTGTGCTGGTCACGAGGCGGCTCCGAAGGTCAGGGGGATGTTGTCGATCAGCCGGGTCGTCCCCACCCGGGCCGCGACGGCGAGGACGGCTTCGCCGGTGAAGTCGTCGGGGAGGTCGGTGAAGTCGGACGGGTCGACCAGGGCCAGGTAGTCCAGGGCGATCGGCGGCTTCATGCGCAGGGCCTCGTCGAGGACCAGGCGGGCGGCGGCGCGGACGGCGGCCGGGCCGCCGGGGGCGGACTTCGCCATGGCGTGTGCGTCTGCGGCCGCGCGGGACTCGCCGATCGCGCTCAGCGCCTCGGCACGCGCGCGCGTGGCGGGCACCTCGCGGGCCCGCGCGCGCAGCGCCTCCTGGGCGGCGTGCCGGTCGCGGCCCGCGAACAGCGCCTGGGAGAGCGCCAGGGCCGTACGGCGCTCCTCGGTGGACAGGTACCGGTTGCGGCTGGACAGGGCCAGGCCGTCGGCCTCGCGGACGGTCGGTACGCCCACGATCTCCATGCTGAAGTTCAGGTCGCGGACCATGCGGCGGATCAGCGCGAGCTGCTGGGCGTCCTTCTGGCCGTAGAGCGCCACGTCGGGGCGGGTGAGGTGGAGCAGTTTGGCGACGACGGTGAGCATGCCGTCGAAGTGCCCGGGGCGGGAGGCCCCCTCCAGGCGCTCGCCCATGGGCCCCGCGGTGACGCGGACCTGGGGCTCGCCGCCCGGATAGACCTCGTCCACGGACGGCGCGAACACCACGTCCGCGCCCGACACTTCGGCAAGCTTGACGTCGGCGTCCAGGGTGCGCGGGTAGCGGTCGAGGTCCTCGCCTGCGCCGAACTGGAGAGGGTTCACGAAGACGGTGACGACGACCTCGCCCGTGCCGCCCGCGATCTCGCGCGCGGCGCGGATCAGGGTGGCGTGACCCTCGTGCAGGGCGCCCATGGTCATCACGACGGCCCGGCGCCCCGCACGCGCGCGTGCGTGCAGTTCGTCGGCGGTGCGCAGCACGGTGGTGGTCATCGGGCCTTCCCCTCGGTCCCGTCGGTTCCGCCTGCTCCGGTGGTTCCGTCCGTCCCGCCCGCGAGTACCCCGAGGAGGTCCTCGGCCAGCTCCGGCTTGAGCAGGCCGTGGGCGAGGGCCCGGTCGGCGGTCGCGCGGGCCATCGCCAGATATCCGGCGACGGTCGCCGGGGCGTGCGCGCGCAGCTCGGCGACGTGCGCGGCGACCGTGCCCGCGTCCCCGCGCGCGACGGGGCCGGTGAGGGCCGCGTCGCCGGACCTGAGGGCGTTGTCCAGGGCGGCGCCGAGCAGCGGGCCGAGCATGCGGTCGGGGGCGGAGACACCGGCCGTGCGCAGCAGCTCCATGGACTGGGCGACCAGGGTCACCAGGTGGTTGGCGCCCAGGGCGAGGGCCGCGTGGTAGAGCGGGCGGTTCTCCTCGGCGATCCACTCGGGCTCGCCGCCCATCTCGATCACCAGCGCCTCGGCGGCCAGCCGCAGCGCGTCCGGCGCCGTGACCCCGAAGGAGCACCCGGCGAGCCGCTGCACGTCCACCGGAGTCCCCGTGAACGTCATGGCGGGGTGCAGCGCCAGCGGCAACGCCCCGGCCCTGAGCGCGGGGTCCAGCACCTTCGCGCCGTACCGCCCGGAGGTGTGCACGAGGAGCTGCCCAGGCCTTACGGAACCGGTCTCCGCGAGGCCCTCGACCAGCCCCGGCAGGGCGTCGTCCGGGACGGTCAGCAAAACCAGGTCCGCGTGGCGCAGCACGTCGGCCGGGGGCATCAGCGGCACATCGGGCAGCAGCTCGGCGGCGCGTCGCCTGGAGGCGTCGGAGACTCCGGAGACGGCCACCGGGCGGTGCCCGGCCAGTTGCAGTGCCGCCGCCAGCGCGGGACCGACCCGGCCGGCGCCCACGACACCGACGGCGAGCCGCGCGGGGCGGTCCTTCGGCTCTGGTTGCTGGAATGTACTCACTCGGTGGTGGCCTTCCCGTTCCAGTCCGCTCTGGGTACCGGACGATTTCTCGTCATGTTAACGCGATTGGTTCGAGGGGCGTTCGGTTGTCCACAGGCTGTGGGTGGTCGCGGGGTCTTTCCACAGGCCGCGTTCGCGGGCCGGGTACACAGGTCGGGTACGCGGGTCGGGTACGCGGGTCACCGGCACGAAAACCGGGTGCCCTGTGGGACGGGCCGGGGGATGATCCCGGGATGAGCGAAACGGCGGAGACCGCGGAGGCGGCGGAGACCGCGGAGACCGCCGCGGAAGAGGAAGCCACCGACGAGTCCCCGGTGGCGCTGCGGTACCAGCGGCGGCGGGCCGCCCATCGTGCGGCCGGGCGGGTGTTGTCGCGGACGAGCGCGCTGGCGACGCTCCGGGAACGGATGGCGCTGCTGGACGCGGCCGAGGATGTGTACGACCTGGACGAGACGGCGGACATGTACGGCAACGGGGTCGTCGAGGCCCTGGAGGAGCGGACCGCCACGCTGCTCGGCATGGAGGCCGCCGCGTTCTTCCCGACCGGCACGATGGCCCAGCAGGTGGCCCTGCGCTGCTGGGCGTCCCGCACCGGGAACCCGACTGTCGCCCTGCACGCGCTCGCCCACCCCGAGATGTACGAGCGGCATGCGTTCAGCCAGGTCAGCGGGTTGCGCCCGGTCCGGCTGACGAGCGAGCCACGGATGCCGACCGCCGACGAGGTACGCGGCTTCGACGAGCCCTTCGGGGCGCTGATGCTCGAACTGCCTCTCAGGGAGGCCGGTTTCCTGCTCCCCTCCTGGGAGGAGCTGACGGAAGTCACCGAGGCGGCACGCGAGCGGGACGCGGTCGTCCACTTCGACGGGGCCCGCCTGTGGGAGTCCACCACCCACTTCGGCCGCCCCGTGGACGAGATCGCGGGCCTCGCCGACAGCGTCTACGTGTCGTACTACAAGTCCCTCGGCGCCTACGGCGGTGCCGCGATCGCCGGTCCCAGGACCCTGATCGACGAGGCCAAGGCCTGGCGGCACCGGTACGGCGGCCAGCTCTTCCAGCAGTTCCCCACCGCCCTGTCGGCCCTCGTCGGCCTGGCGCGCGAGCTGCCCCGGCTCCCGGAGTACGTGCGCCACGCGCGTGTGGTCGCCGCCGCGCTGCGTGAGGGGTTCGCGGCGGCGGGGGTGCCGTGGGCCCGCGTGCACCCCGAGGAGCCCCACACCAACGAGTTCCAGGTCTGGCTGCCGTACGAGGTCGACGTCGTCTCGGAGGCCGCGGTCCGGCAGGGCGAGCAGTCGAGCACGCTGCTCTTCGCCCGCCCTTGGGACCAGGGCGGGCCGGGGCTTGCCGTCACGGAGATAGAGGTGCGGGCCGCCGCGCTGGAGTGGACGGCGGCGGACGTGCGGAGGGCCGCGGCGGACTTCGTGGCGCTGGTGGAGAAGGTCGCCGGCGAATAGGCGCGGGGTGGGTGGCCGGGGTCTCTCGGCGTCCGGCTGGAAGGCCGGGCTTCGTCGTCCCGGCGGGAAGCCGGGATCTCGTCGTGGTCGGGGGCGTTGTCAGTGGTCGGGTGCACCATGTGGTCATGAGCGTGCGCATCGACATCACCGGACTGCGGCGGGAGAGGGTGGCCGTGGTGCCCTCGCCGTTGGCCGAGCTCGGCATGGCGCTGCACGTGCTGTCCGAGCCCGGCCACCATCCGGGGCTGCAGGGCTGGGCGACGGGGGTGACCGCCCGGCTCGACACGCATCTCGCCGACCGGATGTCCGAGGCGGACTTCCTGTGGCGTACGTCGTTCTCGGACCTCTTCATGCCGTTCGCCGGGATCCCGGGCCGGGACACGCTCCCGGGCGCGACGCTCGCCGACGACCTGGATCTGCTGGACAAGCTGACGGACGACCAGTTCGTCGACGCCGGGGTGGAGTTCGTCTGCACTCCCGGGTACGCGTACGACTCGCAGCGGCCCGGTGCGCTGTCCGACCCCGAGATGCGGCGGCGCGCGCTGGACCTGGCCGCCGCGCGCGGGCCGCAGCAACTGCGGTTCGCCCGGCGGCTGCTGGCGGACCCACCCGGTGTCCGGGCCTGGCTGCGGCAGTTCCTGGAGGACTGCGACGAGGCCTTCTTCGCCGAGACCTGGTCCCGGCTCTGTCATCCGCTCGCGGCGGACGCCCGCCACAAGACCGAGCTGCTGCGGCACAAGGGCCTGGCCGAGGCGCTGGCCGCCGTGTCGCCCTCGATGACCCTGGACGGCGTCGGGAGTGCCGCGGGGCGGATCGTCGTGGACAAGCTGGTCGAGGGCCGCACCCACACCGGCGACGGCGGCCTGCTGCTCGTGCCGACCAGCCTGGGCCGGCCCCATCTCACCGTCCTGCACCGGTTCGGCTGGCAGCCGGTGATCCAGTACCCCGTGAGCGCGGCGGAGCCCGCCGCCCCGCTCTCCGTGGAGCAGCTCGCCCTGCGCATGACCGCGCTGTCCCACCCCGTCCGCATGCGCCTGTGCCGGAACCTGGCCCGCAGCGCGAACACCACAGGTGAGCTGGCGCAGATGCTCGGCATGACTCCGCCGGAGATATCCCGCCACTTGGCCGTCCTCAAGAAGGCGGGCCTTCTGACGACGCGACGACGGGGGCGGTACGTGCTGCACCAGTTGGACGTGACGGTGGTGGCCCGCCTCGGGAGCGACTTCCTGGAGGGGCTGCTCAGGTAGGGAAGTCCGTGTCCGGCCGCCCTCGACACCGGGGTCAGGCTTTCCTGTGGCTCGGCTTCCTGTGGTCGGCTTCAGCGGCTCGGCCGCGGTGGCGGTCCACCCGGGCCTCAGCCCTGGCCTCCCGCCCGTACCAAGCCCGTCTCGTACGCCAGGACGACCACCTGGACGCGGTCGCGGAGGCCCAGCTTGGTGAGGATGCGGCCGACGTGGGTCTTGACCGTGGCCTCGGAGAGGACGAGGCGGGCGGCGATCTCGCCGTTGGAGAGGCCCTGGGCGACGAGGATCATGACCTCGCGTTCGCGTTCGGTGAGCCGTTCCAGCCCCTTGTGCTGGGGTTCACCCCCGGTGCTCGGAAGCATCGGGGCGAACCGGTCGAGCAGGCGCCGCGTCGTGGAGGGCGCGACGACGGCGTCTCCGCTGTGCACGGCACGGATCGCGGCGAGCAGCTCACCGGGCGGCACGTCCTTGAGCATGAAGCCGGAGGCGCCCGCCTTCAGCCCGGAGAAGGCGTACTCGTCGAGGTCGAAGGTCGTCAGGATGAGCACCTTCGGCGGGTGCGGCTCCGCGCAGATGCGGCGGGTGGCCTCGACGCCGTCCAGCTTCGGCATCCGGACGTCCATGAGGACCACGTCCACATCGGCCGCCCGTACGACCTGCAGGGCCTCGACGCCGTCACCCGCCTCCGCCACGACCTCCATGTCCGGCTGGGCCGCCAGCACCATCCGGAACCCGGTGCGCAGCAGCACCTGGTCGTCGACGAGCATTACGCGGATCGCCATCGGGGTCCTCTTCCGTGTCTACAGGTGTCAGCCAGTGGCATGACCGTGTCAGTGTGCAGGCTTCAGGGGCAGCAGGGCGCTGATCCGGAAGCCGCCGCCGGGGCGGGGACCCGCGTCCAGCGTGCCGCCGACCATACCGACGCGCTCGCGCATACCGATGAGGCCGTGCCCCTGGCCGTCGGCGCCGCCCTCCTCGTACAGCTCGTGGGGCGCGCCCTTTCCGTCGTCCTCGACGAGCAGACCGAGGCCGTCGTCGAAGTAGACCAGCCGGACGCTCGCGCCGGTGTTCGGGCCGCCGTGTTTGCGGGTGTTGGTGAGGGCCTCCTGGACGATGCGGTACGCCGTCAGCTCCACACCGCTGGGCAGCGGGCGCGGGGTGCCCTCGATCTTGAAGTCGACGGGCAGACCGGCCACCCGGCACTGCTCGACGAGGTCGTCGATCTGCTCGACATCGGGCTGGGGGACGTACTCGCCGACCTCCTTGTGCTCACCGGTGCGCAGCACGCCGAGCAGGCGGCGCATCTCGGCGAGGGCCTGGCGGCCGGTGGAGGAGATGGTCTCCAGGGCCTTCTTCGCCTGGTCGGGGGCGGCGTCGAGGACGTACGCGGCGCCGTCGGCCTGGACGACCATCACGGAGACGTTGTGCGCGACGACGTCATGCAGTTCACGGGCGATCCGGGCGCGCTCGGCGGCGACCGCGACCTTGGCCTGTGCCTCGCGCTCCCTCTCCAGCCGGGCGGCGCGCTCCTCCAGCTGCGCGAAGTACGCGCGGCGGGTGCGCAGGGAGTCGCCGAGCACCCAGGCCAGGGCGAACGGCACGGTCAGGACCACGGCGAGGACCGCGTTCCCCAGCATGCCCGTGCCCTCGGTGGTCCAGCGCAGCTGCGCCAGCGACGCCGCGCAGAGGCCGCCGCCCAGGGCGAACCAGGAGGCCCAGCGGGCGCCGTTCGCCGCGACCGTGTAGATGACCACGAGCATCGCGAAGTCGGCCGGGATTCTCGGCACGTCGAGGATCAGCTGCGCGAAGCCGGCCGCGGCGGCCAGCATCAGCATCTTCTCGGGCATGCTGCGCCGCAGGGCGATCGACAGGCAGAGGGCGAGCGAGATCGCCACGAACGCGGTCTCGTTCATGTCGTTCGCGTAGTCGGGGTCGATCGCTCCGACGGCCACGGACATACCGAGCAGGACGACGGCCCAGAAGCTGTCGACCCATGTCGGGTGCCGACGGAGGAAGTCATAGAGGCGCTGCACGTAACCCAGCGTAGGGAAGCGGGCGGTGTGCCGGGGTCAACCGGAGGGCCGATCCGTGACCGGGCCACGTACTCCCCAAGGTGGAGGTCGGGTTGCCCGTTCCGCTTAGCGTTGGGGGAGGCGGACGCGTCGCCTACGAACTCGGGAGGGTGTGTGGCTTGCGACTGCGGGTCATGTGGGGCTTGTCGCGCGCACGCGGCGGAGACGCACCTGTCACTGCCCCGTGCCCCTGAGAGGCCACGGCCTTGGCGGGCGGCAGTCGAGGAGGCGCTGTACGGGCCTGAGGGGTTCTATCTGCGGCCGGAAGGACCCGCCGGGCACTTTCGGACCTCCGTGCACGCCTCCCCGCTCTTCGCCGCCGCCGTGGCTCGGTTGTTGTGTCGGGTGGACGAGGCGTTGGGGCGGCCCGGCGAGCTGGGGTTCGTGGACATGGGAGCCGGGCGGGGGGAGCTGGTGAGCGGGGTGCTGGACGCTCTCCCCACCGATGTGTCGTCCCGTACGCGCGCGTACGCCGTCGAGCTGGCCGAGCGGCCACGCGATCTGGATCACCGCATCGAGTGGCTCACCGAACCGCCGAAGGGGGTCACCGGACTGCTGTTCGCCAACGAGTGGCTGGACAACGTGCCCGTGGAGGTCGTCGAAGTGGACGCGGCGGGTGTGGCGCGGCTGGTTCTCGTACGGGGGGACGGGAGCGAGCTGCTCGGGGAGCCCGTCGGCGGGGAGGAGGCGGAGTGGCTGGGCCGGTGGTGGTGGCCGTCGGCCCCGGAGGAGGGGCTGCGGGCCGAGGTCGGGCTGCCGAGGGACCGGGCTTGGGCCGCCGCCGTGGCGAGTGTCGAGCGGGGGCTCGCCGTCGCCGTGGACTACGCGCACCTCGCCGGCGCCCGGCCGCCCTTCGGGACGCTCACCGGGTTCCGGGAGGGCCGGGAGACCACGCCGGTCCCGGACGGGTCGTGCGACATCACCGCGCACGTGGCGCTGGACGCGTGCGCGCTGCCGGGAGCACGGCTGCTCACCCAGCGGGAGGCCCTGCGCGCCCTGGGGGTCGCCGCCGGTCGCCCACCGCTGTCCTTGGCGACCACCGACCCGGCGGCTTACGTACGGGCCCTCGCGGGCGCGGGCGAGGCCGCGGAACTGACCGCGTTCGGTGGACTGGGCGACTTCGGGTGGCTGATGCAGTCGGTTGGAATTCCGGACCCGCTCGGCGACTGACCACGATCGGCACCGCGAGACGGTTGGAAATCCGAACCCGCTCCCCCGTGGCCCGGCCCCTACTTGTCGATGTCCCCCACCACGAAGAACAGCGAGCCCAGGATCGCCACCATGTCCGCCACCAGGGTCCCCGGCAGCAGTTCGGTGAGGGCCTGGATGTTGTTGAACGAGGCGGAGCGGAGCTTCAGGCGGTAGGGGGTCTTCTCGCCCTTGCTGACGAGGTAGTAGCCGTTGATGCCGAGGGGGTTCTCGGTCCAGGCGTAGGTGTGACCCTCGGGGGCCTTGAGGACCTTGGGGAGGCGCTGGTTGATCGGGCCGGGCGGGAGGTCGGCGAGGCGGTCGAGGCAGGCGTCTGCGAGGGCGAGGGCGTTGTGGGTCTGCTCCAGGAGGCACTCGAAACGGGCGAGACAGTCGCCCTCGTCGCGCGTGACGACCTTCAGGACGTCCTGGAGTTCGCCGTACGCCAGATACGGCTCGTCGCGCCGCAGGTCGAAGTCGACGCCGGAGGCGCGGGCGATGGGGCCGCTGACGCCGTACGCGTGCACGGCCTCCGGGGAGAGGACGCCCACGTCACGCGTACGGCCCCGGAAGATCTCGTTGCCGAGGACCAGGTCGTCGAAGACGTCCAGGCGGGAGCGGACGTCCGCGACCGCGCCGCGCGCGCGTGAGGTCCAGCCCGCCGGGAGGTCCTCCTTGAGGCCTCCGACGCGGTTGAACATGTAGTGCATGCGCCCGCCGGAGATCTCCTCCATGACGTTCTGGAGCTCCTCGCGCTCCCGGAAGGCGTAGAAGACCGGGGTGATGCCGCCGAGCTCCAGCGGGTAGGAGCCGAGGAACATCAGGTGGTTCAGGACCCGGTTCAGCTCGGCGAGGAGCGTACGCATCCAGACCGCACGCTCGGGGACCTCCATGCCGAGCATGCGTTCGATACCGAGGACGACGCCGAGTTCGTTGGAGAAGGCGGAGAGCCAGTCGTGGCGGTTGGCGAGCATGATGATCTGGCGGTAGTCGCGCGCCTCGAAGAGCTTCTCCGCACCCCGGTGCATATAGCCGATGACGGGCTCGGCATGCTGGATCCGCTCGCCGTCGAGGACGAGCCGCAGCCGCAGCACACCGTGTGTGGACGGATGCTGCGGGCCGATGTTGAGCACCATGTCCGTGCTCTCGGCGGCACCGCCGATACCGACCGTCGTCTCTCGGGTCTCCGTCGGGGGAGTCATGGACACAGTCTGTCGTACGTACGCTGGCGGAATGGAGACGGGGACCTTGGAGGACGGCGCCGAGCGCGCGGACGGCGAGCCGGTCTGGACGGGACTGCCGCCCGGGCTGTTGCGGATGAGGCGTCTGTTGCTGGTGGTGTGGCTGGGGACGATAACCATCGGCATAGCCGTGCTGTTGGGCTGGCTGGCAGGCCCGCCGTGGGCGGCGTTCGCGCTGCTGCCCCTGGGCCTGCTGCTGTGGGGCTGGCCGATGCTGGGCCGCAACTGGCGGTCATGGCGGTACGCCGAACGGGCGGACGACCTGCTGATCAGCCGGGGTGTGTTCTGGCGCGAGGAGACCGTCGTGCCGTACGGGCGCATGCAGCTGGTCGAGGTGACCTCCGGGCCCGTCGAGCGGCACTTCAACCTGGCGAGCGTGCAGCTCCACACGGCCGCGGCCGCCACGGACGCCTGCATCCCGGGCCTCGACCCGGCCGAGGCCGAACGCCTGCGCGACCACCTCACCCAACTGGGCGAGGCCCGATCGGCAGGGCTGTGACGGTGTCGGCACAGGACGCGGACGACGCGGTACGGGCGGCCCGGCCGAAGGGTGGGGCCGAGGGGGAGCCGGGGCCCGCGGCCGTGGACGGGCGCGCCATGGGCATGGGCCCGCCGAACGACGCGCACGCCGGGCCGGGCGAGGCGGCGGAGCCCGGGACCGAGGGCAGGCCCGGTGAGAAGCCGGTCGTCGAGCATCGGCTGCATCCGGTGACGCCCTTGCGGCGGGCCTGGGCGCCGGTGGCTGTGTTGATCGGGTGGGCCGTGCACGATCCGGACGGGACGCAGCGGCAGCTGATGCGGCTCGACACGACGACCCTGCTGATCGGGCTCGCGGTGTTCGTGCCGGCCGCCGCCCTGTACGGCTTCCTGACCTGGTGGTTCACCCACTTCGCGGTGACCGACAGCGAACTGCGCATCCGTACCGGCCTGTTGTTCCGCCGCACCGCCCACATCCGCCTCGAACGCATTCAGGCCATCGACGTCACCCGCCCGCTGCTGGCCCGGATCGCAGGCGTCGCCAAACTCAAACTCGACGTCGTCGGCACCGACAAGAAGGACGAGCTGGCCTACCTCGGCGAGGCCCACGCCGGCGCCCTGCGGGCCGAACTCCTCGCCCGCGCCGCCGGTTTCGCACCTGAGACCGCGCACGAGGTCGGCGAGGCGCCCGTACGGCAGCTGCTGAAGGTCCCGGCGGGCGTGCTGGCCATGTCCCTCGTCCTGACCGGCGCCACCTGGGGGACCCTGGTGGCCGCCGTCGTCGTACCGTCCGTGCTGTGGTTCGCCACGGAGAGCGTGTGGACCGTCCTCGCGACCGCGCTGCCTCTGCTCGGCGCGGCCGGAGCGAGCAGCGTGGGGCGGTTCGTCGCGGAGTACGACTGGACGGTCGGCGACTCCCCCGACGGGCTCCGCATCGACCACGGACTCCTCGACCGGGCCCACGAGACGGTCCCGCCCGGCCGGGTGCAGACCGTGCGCGTCGTCGAACCGCTGCTGTGGCGGCGGCGCGGGTGGGTCCGGGTCGAGCTGGACGTGGCCGGCTCCTCGAACTCCGTCCTCGTGCCGGTCGCGCCGCGTGAGGTGGCCGAGTCGGTGATCGCGCGCGTGCTGCCGGGGGTGAGCGTGCCGGTCGCGGCGGCGCTCGTACGGCCGCCCGGGCGGGCGCGGTGGTGCGTGCCGTTGTGGTGGCGGGGGTACGGGCTCGCCGTCAGCGACACGGTGTTCGCGGCGCGGCACGGGCTGCTGCGGCGCCGGCTCGATCTCGTGCCGCACGC
This sequence comes from Streptomyces sp. NPDC057474, assembly GCF_042802555.1. NCBI lineage: Bacteria > Bacillati > Actinomycetota > Actinomycetes > Kitasatosporales > Streptomycetaceae > Streptomyces > Streptomyces sp. NPDC057474. The sequence goes on from NZ_JBHVDX010000184.1 coordinate 20,856, forward strand.
GAAGGTGCAGAGCGTACGGCTGTCGCAGGGGCCCTGGGAGCGGTACAAGGGGCTCGCCGACGTCCACGTCGACACCGGCGCCAACAAGACCGTGACCGCGCGGCTGCGCGACGCCGCCGAGGCGGCGGAGCTGTTGCGGGCGCAGGCGGAGCGGTCACGGACGGGGCGGCGGGAGGCTCGGCCGGATCGGTGGATGGTGTAGCGCCGGGGCGTTGGGCGGCCGACGCCCGGCGATGGGTGCGTGGCGCCCGGCGGTCGGTGCGTGGGGCGGTCGGTGCGTGGGGCGCCCCGTGGTCGGTGCGTGGGGCGGTCGGTGCGTGGGGCGCCCCGTGGTCGGTGCGTGGGGCGCCCCGTGGCTGGGCAGGGCGCCCGGCGGCTTCGGCCGGGCGGGAGGCGGTTTCGCTCACCGGCGCTTGCCGGGTGCCGCTGCGCCCACCCGTGCGCCCCAGCGGCACGACTGCCCGCGGCTGCGTATGGGTGGGCGGTGGGCCGGGGCGCCCGGCGGGCAGGGCGCCCCGGCGGCTAGTGCGCTGCGCCTGAAATCCG
>NZ_JBHVDX010000185.1:0-21312 GCF_042802555.1 Streptomyces sp. NPDC057474
GCGCGACTCCCCGCACCGGTCGTCTTGATCACCAGGACTTCGGCTCGCCCGGCGCTCCGAGAGTTCGCGTTGTCAGATCCGTGTCGCAGTACCCCATGGGAGCTCGCAGCCTTCCGTCTTCGATGCGGCAGGCCCAGCAGAACATGGTGGGGCAGAGGTCCCCTCCGTGGTGTGAACGTGGCTGCTGGATCCCAGTGGAGATGCGCCGCATCAGTCGCGTGTTCTCGGCCCCGCCCGTGACTGCTGTCGCACCTCATGTCTCAAAGGGGTGGCACGGCCGACGGCTGTGCCACCCCTTTGGCGTCGGGGTGGGTGTCCTTCGGGCGCGGGGTCAGGACTCCCGAGGGCTGCCCATGACGCGGGCGAAGGTCGCCGGGTCCTCGTCGTAGCCGTGGATGCCCGGGTGGAAGGTCCACTCGCCGGTGTCGTCGCGGATGAACTCGGCGACGGTCGCGGCCGTGGAGCCGAGGACGCTGCCGAAGTCGTCCTCCGTCAGGACGGTGTAGGCCTCACGGATGCGCAGGCCGGGCTTGTGGACGTTGACGAAGGTCTTCGCGCCGGACCCCTGCTGTATGGCGACACCGATGACGACCCGCCCGTAGCGGTTGTCGAGGCGGTTCAGCTCCACGGTCATGATCTCGTCCCAGCCGAAGCCCTGGCCGGTCTTGCTGTCGCGGTTGAGGGTGATGGTGCCGTCGGGCGAGCGGCTGTCGAAATGCACGACGTATGCGGGACTGCCGCTCGGATCGGCCACCGGGTAGGTCGCGGCGATGATGTCGAGATCCGTCGGCGGCTGACCGGCGGGGCTCGGGTCCCACTTCACCGACACCTCGACCTTGCGGATGCCCTTGTTGAGGCCGTTCAACAGAACTCTCCTCCCCGTTCTTCTCTGCTTGTGGGCCGAACTGCCTGGCCCTCCAGGCCAGTTGTCCATCCTCGCATGCGCACGGGAGCGTACGCCCGGGTGCAACCGGCCGGAGAGTGACCGGCGCCACGCTCCGTGGCCTTACCATGGCGCGGTGCTGGTCAAGTGGATTCGCTGCACCGTGGTGGACCGCCGCGGTTTCGAGCGGGGGCAGCGAAAGTGGGCGGGGCTTCTGGGGGAGCCGGGTTTCCGTGGACAGGGTGGGGGTTGGAGCCGGGCGAGGCCCGGAGTGGCGCACAGCTTCTCCTTCTGGGAGAGCCGTGCCTTCTACGACTCCTTCATGGCGCGCTCCCACGACCGACTCGCCGCCTCGCAGTCGGGCACCTTCAAGGACATGCAGGTCAAGCTCTTCGACCACCGCTTCGATGTGAAGACCGGTTTCGAGCCGCGCTTCGCGGACGCCGATCTGGTCCGGGTGGCGCACTGCCGTGTCCATGAGGAGCGGGCCGAGCACTTCGCTCAGATGCAGGAGAAGGTCTGGAACCCCGCGATGGCCGGTTCCCCGGGCATGGTGCGGGGCCTGTTCGGTGAGGCCCCGGGCCACGAGTTCATGATCCTCTCCATGTGGCAGTCGGCCGCCGAGCACGGCAAGTACCGCATCGAACGCATCGAACGCCTCGCCCTGCGGGCCCAGCTCGAGGCCGATGTCGCCGCCCTGGCGGGCGACATCGTGGAACTGGAGCCGAGCTGGACGGTTTGAGATTCGAACTTGGGTCAGTTTGGATCTCCAACTTTGATGGTCGATGTGCGGGACTTGTGTGACCTACGCCGTATGACACCCGGACGAGTGCTCGATCCGCCGTCGTCCCCTTTAGGGTCTTGGCATGGCACGACCACGGCGCATCATCCTTGTCCGACACGGCGAGTCAACGGGCAATGTTGATGACACCGTGTACGAACGCGAGCCCGACCACGCCCTCGCGCTCACCGATCTCGGCTGGCAGCAGGCGGAGGAGACCGGCAAACGCATCCGCGACGTCCTCGGCCGCGAGCGCGTCAGCGTCTACGTTTCCCCTTATCGCCGTACGCACGAGACGTTCCAGGCGTTTCACCTGGACTCCGAACAGGTGCGCGTGCGGGAAGAGCCCCGGCTGCGCGAGCAGGACTGGGGCAACTGGCAGGACCCCGACGACGTACGACTCCAGAAGGCCTACCGGGACGCGTACGGGCACTTCTTCTACCGCTTCGCGCAAGGGGAGTCCGGCGCCGATGTGTACGACCGGGTCGGCGGCTTCCTCGAGAGTCTGTTCCGCAGTTTCGAGGACCCCGACCACCCGCCGAACGTCCTGCTGGTCACCCATGGGCTTGCCATGCGGCTGTTCTGCATGCGCTGGTTCCACTGGACGGTGGCGGAGTTCGAGTCGCTGTCGAATCCCGGGAACGCGGAGATGCGGCTGCTCGTCCTGGGGGAGGACGGCAGGTACACACTCGACCGACCGTTCGACCGCTGGCGGGACCCGGAGTCGTACGGGGCCACCGGATAGAGTGGCGGGGCGATGACCGCTGACCTCTCTTCCGACGGCCGCCTGGAGCGTGCCCTGTCCAGCCTGCGCGGACTCGCGGTGGGGGACGCGCTGGGCTCGCAGTACTTCGTGCCCGTGAACTACCCGCTGCTCAAGCGCCGCGAGACCCCGTCCGGCCCCTGGCAGTGGACCGACGACACCGAGATGGCCTGTTCCGTCGTGGCCGTCCTCGCGGCCCACCGCCGGATCGACCAGGACGAGCTCGCCCGCTCCTTCGCCGCGCACCACGACTTCGACCGGGGCTACGGGCCCGCGGTCAACCGCCTGCTGCGCCTGGTCCGCGAAGGTGGCGACTGGCGCGAGCTGGCCGCCGCGCTCTTCAACGGCCAGGGATCCTGGGGCAACGGCGCGGCCATGCGCATCGCCCCGCTGGGCGCCTGGTACGCGGACGACCCCGAGCAGGCGACCCACCAGGCGGAGATCTCGGCCTACCCCACGCACCAGCACCGCGAGGCCGTCGTCGGCGCCATGGCCGTCGCCGCTGCCGCCGCCCTCGCGGCCGACCCGGTCGGACCGCCGAGCGCCGGAGCGTTGCTCGACGGCGTCATCGCACTCGTCCCGAAGAGCGCCGTCGGCGCGGGACTGCGGCGCGCCCGGGACATGCTCGACTACGCCGACGCGGACACTGTCGCTGCCGTACTGGGCTGCGGGCGGCGTACGACGGCGCACGACACTGTGCCATTCGCGCTCTGGTCGGCGGCACGCGCCCTTGGTGACTACGAACGGGGCTTCTGGACGACGGCGCAGGTGGGCGGCGACGTCGACACGACCTGTGCCATCGTCGGCGGAGTGGTCGCCTCCGGGAAGGCCGGGACGCCTCCCGAGGCATGGATGGAGCAGACCGAGGCGTTCCCGGGCTGGCTGCAGGCGGGATAGGCGGCCGAAGGGGACGTGGTTCCCAGGCCAGGCCCCGTAGGCCCCAATCGCCTCGACTGTCACAGGAATGCCACAGAGCGCTCCTCGATCGTCGCGGGTGCTCTCCTGAGGCATACCCTTTCCGCCACGCCGCCTGTTGATCATGACGAGACGCGGCGACGAGGTACCGGCCACGGGCCCTCTGCCGCAGCTGCGCACGGTGGGCGGTGAGGGCCGGTCGGGGGGAGGGGGTCCCATGTCCGAGACACCGTCAGCGCCAGCCACGCCGGAGCCCGAAGGCCCGGCAGCACCCAGGGCACGCGCCGCGACCGTGGAAGGCCACGCCGGACCGGCAGCGCCCACCGACGCCGTACCCGAGCGCAAGGCGCGCGGCCCCGAACCGATACCGGGCGGACCGCCGCCCGTGGTGCCCGGGCTGATCGACTTCGGCCCTGACGATCCCGCGCCGATCCGCACTGCGACCCTGTGGGCGGCTTTGGCCACCGGTGTGCTCAGCATGGTGCTGCTGGGCGAGGGACTGGCGGCCAACATACTCGTCGTCGCCGTGCCGGCCACGCTCGCCGTGTACTTCGCCGGACGGCGGGCGGGCCGGCGTCCCCGCCCGTGGGCGCTCGTCTGGGGCGTCGGCGGGTTCGCCCTGCTGACCGTGCCCGCGCTGCGCGCCGCCGAGTGGCCCTCGTTCCTCGCCGTCGTCACCGCGCTCGCGGCGGGCTCGCTCGCCCTGCACGGCGGCCGTACCTGGCCCGCCGTCCTGCTCGGCCCGATCGGTGTGTTCACCTCGCTGGTCACCGGTCCGGTCTGGGCCTGGCAGGGGTTGCGCGAACGGGTGGACGGTGGCCGGGGCCGTCTGGTACCCCTGCTGCGGGCGCTGGTCGTGGCCGCAGTCCTGCTCTTCGTCTTCGGAGCGCTGTTCGCCGGGGCCGACGCGGCCTTCGCGGATCTGCTCGGCGCTCTGGTGCCCGACGTCTCCGTCTCCGACGGGCCCTGGCGGATCCTGCTTCTCGCGCTGGGCCTGTTCGGGACCCTCGCGGCGGCCCGTACGGCGGCCGCGCCCGCCCGCTGGGATCGTTTGCAGGTGCCCGCGGGGCGCGCCCGCGGCCGCGTCGAGTGGGCGCTGCCGCTGGTCGGGCTCGTCGCGCTCTTCGCCGTCTTCAACGCCGTCCAGCTCGCCGTGCTCTTCGGCGGCTACGACGCCGTCCTGAAGGAGACCGGCCAGACGTACGCCGAGTACGCGCGCCAGGGGTTCTGGCAGCTGCTCATGGCCACGCTGCTCACCCTGCTGGTCATCGTGGTCGCTCTGCGCTGGGCCCCGCGCACTCGATCGAGTGACCGGACGCTCGTGCGCGGTGTGCTGGGAACCCTGTGCGCGCTGGCGCTCGTTGTCGTGGCATCCGCTGTGCGACGTATGGACATGTATGTGGAGGCCTATGGGCTGACGCGACTGAGGATCTCGGTGCTGACCATGGAGCTCTGGCTCGGCCTGGTCATCGTGCTCATCATGGCTGCCGGGGTGTGGGGTGCCCGCTGGCTGCCGCGCGCCGTCGCGGCCAGTGCGGCCGCCGTGGTGCTGGCGTTCGGGCTTGCGTCGCCGGACACACTGATCGCCGAGCGCAACGTCGAGCGGTACGAGACCACGGGCCGTTTCGACCTCCAGTACGCGAGGGGACTCTCCGCCGACGCCGTACCCGCTCTGGACCGGTTGAAGGAGCCCATGCGGTCATGCGCGCTGCGGGACATCGACGCGGACCTGGAAGACCGGGCCAACATTCCCTGGTTCGCCACGAGCTGGGGAGAGACCGAGGCCCGGCGCATCCTTGAGGAACGGCCGGTGTCGCCGGGAGCGGACGGACCGGCGTGCGGAGTGGAGGAGGAGACGCTCTACTACCCGTGAGGAGCCCCAGGGCTGCCGGACCACGCCTCACCGTCGGTGCCCTGGGCGTGATCCGGCTGTCCGCGGTGCTCCGTCAGCCTCCGGCGGCTGGGCCGGCCGTGCCGGAGAGGGCGTCCAGGTCGCTCTTGCGGACCCTGATCACGAAGGTGGCGGTGACCAGGGCGAGTACGGCCATAGCGACGGCCGGGACGAATGCCGTCGAGATGCCCTGGGCGAGCACTTCGTGACCCCAGGGGGCGGGCAGCTGCTGGGTCCTGGCGAACTCGGCCTTCTGCTCGTCCGTGGCCTGGGTCATGAAGAGCCGCACCTGCTTGTCCGCCTCGTCACGGCTGGCCGTACCGAAGACCGTCGTGAGGATGGACAGGCCGAGCGAACCGCCCACCTGCTGCGTGACGTTGAGCAGACCGGAGGCCGCGCCCGCCTCGTGCGGGGCGACCCCGGAGACCGCGGTCAGGGTGAGCGTCACGAAGTTCAGGCCCATGCCGAAGCCGAAGAGCAGCATCGGGCCGAGCACCCCGCCGGCGTACGAGCTGTCGGGATTGATGAAGGTCTGCCAGCCCAGACCGAGCACGACGATCGTCGAGCCCACCACCATGAACGGCTTGGGACCGAGCACCGGCAGGAACCGCTGGGACAGACCGGCACCCGTGACGATCGCGACGGTCACCGGGAGGAAGGCCAGACCGGCCTCGATCGGGGTGTACCGCAGCACGTTCTGCACGAACAGCACGATGAAGAAGAACATCCCGAACATCGCCGCGGCGAGGCTCAGCATGATCACGTACGTGCCCGAACGATTGCGGTCGGTGAACATCCTCAGCGGGGTGATGGGCTCCTTGGCCCGCCTTTCGATGAAGCCGAACACCAGCAGCAGGACCACCGCCGCCGCGAAGGAACCGATGGTCAGGCTGTCGCGCCAGCCTTCCTCCGCCGCACGGATGAACCCGTAGACCAGCGAGGCCATACCGGCGGTGGAGGTCAGCGCTCCCGCGATGTCGAACCGCCCCGGGTGACGCTCGGACTCGCTGATGTACATCGGAGTGAGGACGGCGATCAGCACTCCGATGGGCACGTTGACGAACAGCACCCACCGCCAGTCGAGCCACTCGGTGAGCATGCCGCCCGCGAGCAGGCCGATGGCGCCGCCACCGGCGGAGACCGCGGCGAAGACGCCGAACGCCCGGTTCCGCTCGGGCCCTTCGGGGAACGTCGTGGTGATGAGCGCCAGCGAGGTCGGCGACGCGATCGCCCCGCCGACGCCCTGGAGGGCGCGTGCCGCCAGGAGCTGCCAGGGCTCCTGGGCGAGTCCGCCGAGCAGCGAGGCGAGCGTGAAGACGAGAATTCCGGTCATGAACACACGGCGGCGGCCGAGGATGTCACCGGCCCGGCCGCCCAGAAGCAGCAGACCGCCGAAGGTCAGCGTGTAGGCGCTGACCACCCATGTCAGGTCGGTGGTGCTGAATTTGAGCGCGTCTTGAATGTGCGGGAGCGCGATGTTCACAATCGTCGCGTCGAGCACCACCATGAGTTGGCAGGCCGCGATGACGGTGAGCGCGATGCCGGGGCGCCCCTCCCGGCGGGCGGCTCCCGGCTTCTGATCCTGAATCAACGGAGAGGTTGTCACTATGGGTCCCCCACAAGTGCCTTAGTGAACGCTTGCGTTCACTGACGCGTTCACGGTAGTGAGTCCCCCTTAGTGAACGCAAGCGTTCATTGAAGTCGCCGCCGTGGTGTGCGTCGCCCGTCCGCTTCCGCTCTCGCATTCCCACCCCTCGGCTCAACGGAGAAACACAGATGGTCACTTCGCGCTGGACGGCCGCTCCCGCTCAGACGGCCACCCCGCGTCGGCGCGGCGCCGTGCTCGAGCGTGCGATTCTCGATGCCGCGCTCGAGCAGCTCAGTACGGTCGGCTGGAGCGGCCTCACCATGGAGGGGGTCGCCGCGGGCGCCCAGACGGGCAAGGCGGCGGTCTACCGCCGCTGGCCCTCCAAGGAGGACCTTGTGGCCGACGCTCTCCAGGCCGGACTGCCGCGCTTCGAGGAGGCGCCCGACTTCGGGAGCGTGCGCGAGGACCTGCTGGAGCTGTGTCGGCAGGCGCGCGAGGCGATGTTCTCGCGCCCCGGGTTCGCGCTGCGCTCGGTGATTCACGAATGCGACTCCGTCCAGGCCGAGCGCTTCCATGGTGTGATCACCGGGGGTGTCGTGGAGCCGACGGTCAAGCTCCTTCGAGAGATCATTGAGCGGGGAATTCGGCGTGGCGAGGTGCGGTCCGGTGCGGCTAACAGCTATGTCTTCGACGCGATTCCGGCCATGATGATGTATCGCTCGAAGATGTGCGGGAGCGAATGGAGCGAGCGGGATATCGAGGAGATGATCGACCAGTTGATGGTGCCGCTGCTGTGTCGGCGAGGCGCCTGAACCGGGTCGGCGAGGGGGCTGAGGTTGCTTCGGGAAACCTGGGTGTCGTGTGGGGGCGCGGGCGGCGTAGGCTAAGGGCGCCATGCCGTACGAACCACCTACTCACACCGTCGAGCGCTCTCTGCGTGCCACGACCGGAGCGAAGATCATTGCCGGTGTCGACGAGGTGGGGCGCGGAGCGTGGGCCGGTCCCGTCACCGTCTGCGCGGCGGTCACCGGGCTGCGCCGACCGCCCGAGGGCCTCACCGACTCCAAGCTCCTGACGATCAAGCGACGCGAGTCGCTCTCCGAGGTACTGCTGAAGTGGGTGACGTCGCACGCCCTCGGTCACGCCTCTCCGGAGGAGATCGACGACCTGGGCATGACGGCCGCGCTGCAGCTGGCTGCGGGACGGGCTCTGGAGGCCCTTCCGGTGCGGCCCGACGCGGTCATCCTCGACGGCAAGCACGACTACCTGGGGTCACCCTGGCGGGTCCGTACGGTGATCAAGGGTGATCAGTCCTGCGTCGCCGTGGCGGCCGCCTCGGTGATCGCCAAGGTTCAGCGCGACAAAATGATGGCCGAACTGGGTGTCGACCATGCAGACTTCGGTTTCGCGGCCAACGCCGGGTATCCGTCGCCTGTCCACAAGGCCGCGCTGGCGGAGCGGGGCCCCACCCCGTACCACCGGTTGTCGTGGGCGTATCTTGATGCGCTGCCCCAGTGGCGGCATCTCAAGAAGGCCCGCAACTGGGCGGACGGAAACGTTCCGGAGATCGAAGGCCAGCTCGGCTTCGATTTCTGACGGATTCGTTCGCACTCATGTGCCACCCGCCGATGCGGGTCGCACCAGCGTTTGATAAAAATCAGCTCATGCCTCTCATTCCCGAGGAGCCTCAGATTCACGAGAGTGCCCAGGGCCCGCGTGCCACTCCGGCCAGCGGCCGGGTCGCACCGACCCCCCGTCCCGTACCCGGTCCCCGTCCCGCGGCTCCGCCGCGTCCCGGTCGTCCGGGTCCTGCCCGGCCGGTGCCGGCCCAGCGCGCGGCGCACGCCGCGGTCAAGCCCGGGCCGTCCGCTCCTGCCGCCACCCCGCAGATCCAGCTGATCCCGGCCTCGGCCGAGGGCGCGCTGGACGCTGCAGAGGAAGCCGTCGACCTGCTGCTGGAGTCGGGCCGTGCTCCCGGTGACGTGCTGGTGATCACCACCGGCGAGTCGCATCCGTGGGCCGACCACGAACTGTCCTTCGGCGAGGCCGCCTACTGGGCTCAGCATGACGCGGGCGACGACGTCTTCTACGCCGATGCCTCGGCCACCGAGCGGGCCGCGCCGCGTCCCGTGGTCGTGGTCGCCGTCAACGGCGGAACCGAGTCCGTCGCCGCGCAGGCGCTGCCCAAGGCCCTCGGCCGGGCCCGGGCCTTGCTGATCGTGTGCGGCGACCTGCAGACGATCAACTCGGTGCTGGGCGCCGGAGTCTGAGCGACTGCGAACCTCGCCCCGGTCGGCCCGTCAGGGCTCGCCGGGGAGCCGTGTGTGCCCGGAGAACGACCGGGGCCTCACTCGGCCACACCCCGCGACGGGGCGCTTCGGCGCGCCTGCGGGGTGTTTCGGCGTGTCCGTGGGATGTGCCGTGGGCGGGTGCCGCATGGCCTGTCGGTGCGGGTGCGGGCGGGCCGGATCCGGATGTCGCGTGGGTGGCGGTGAAGGGGCGGTTCTCTGGGCCGGGGTCCTTGCCGCACCCCCGCAGGCTCAGGCGTGGGGTGCGGCGGCTGTCGTGGTCGCGTAGGGAGCCGGAGCGGCTCAGCGCGCCGCGGCCCGGCGCAGTACCTCCGACGCGACGCCACCGGTGCGTGGCATGGGCGGCGGTGCCACGGCCGTGGCGAAAGGCTCGGCCGGTGAGTCCGCGTGGGGGCGGCGACCGCCGCGGCCCTCGCCGAGGACCTGCCAGCCGTCACGTGTCAGCGTGATGTACGCCCCGCAGCGCAGCCCGTGCAGCGTGCAGGCGTCCCGCAGCCCCCACATCCACGCCCCGTCCTCCTCCGTCCAACGCGCGTCGCCGTCACGGCAGTAGAGCAGCACGGCAGTACGCACCGGAGTGCGCCGACGCAGGTCGTGCGGAATGACCCGGCGCAGCTGGGCGAGGAGAGCGTTGCGGAACATCCAGCCGTCGGCCGGGGCCGGACGCCGGATGAACGAGGCGCTCGCCCTCAATCGCTCGTCCGGATCCAGGACGGCGATGACCGCCGTCGCGGGCCGGGGCTGATGCCGCGCGTGCAGCCCGCTGACGACCTCCCGGGGATTGCGCAGCAGCGGAATCCCAGCGGCGGCCCATTCCGCGGGCTCGAGCATCCGGTTGGCGGAAGCGGCGGACAGGTCGGCAGAGGTTGACACGGAGGCCGCCGAGGACGGAGCGAATCCGAAGGTCACGATCCTCCCTTCGGCTACGCGCCCACACTGCGGGCGGGGGTCGGACTTGGGGGAGCGCACGCCGCAGCAGAAGCCCTACCGATTCACGGGTGGGCCGTGCGGGGAGCGGACTCCAATTCTTCCTGGCGAACTTGGTTGCGGCAACGAGCAATTGGGGCCACTGGCGGTTTTGTGGTGATCCACCGCTTATATCCCTGCGCATAGGACTGGTCAACAACGCCCAGGCGGCGCCGTGCCCACGTCCGGTTGACGTGTCGGTCACGCCCGGACGGCGAGAACGAGTGGCAACACCCCCTGTGCGCCCGCGCGCCGGAGCACGCGCGCGGCGACCGCGAGTGTCCAGCCGGTCTCGGTGGCGTCGTCGACGAGGAGCACAGGCCCGCCAGCCTCCTTGAGGGCGGCGGCCAGCTCGGGCTGCACGGTCAGCGCCCCGTCGAGCGCCTTGAGCCGTTGTGCGCTGTTGCTACGGGTGACCTGGGAAACAGCGCCGGTGTACGCCACCGATCCCAGCAGGGGCAGGCGGCCGATCTCGGCGATCCGCGCGCCCAGGGAACCGATCAACTGCGGCCGGGAACGGGACGGCATCGTGACGACACCCACCGGGCGGGGCTGGGCGTCTGCCTGCCCGGAGGCCCAGCCGCCGGGCCCTTTCGCCCAGTCGGCCAGCACGGCGACCACGGCCTTCGCCACATCATCCGGAACCGGACCGTCGGGGGCTTGCGGCGTGAGCATCGGCCGCAGCCGATTGCCCCAGCCGATGTCCGACAGCCGCCCCAGCGCACGCCCCGGAGCGGCCTGCTCACCGGCCGGAATTCGCCCCTTCAGATTGACCCCGACCGCCGGCAGTCCCGTCGGCCACATCTTGCGGGGCTCGACCTCGACACCCGCGCGCCCCAACTCGCCACGCGCCGCGTCCAGCGGCGCCGGGGAGACGGAGTCCGCGAACCTGGGCTTCGTACAGGTGTCGCACCGCCCGCACGGAACGGCTTCCTCGTCGTCCAACTGCCGTCGCAGGAACTCCATGCGGCATCCCGGCGTCGTGACGTAGTCGCGCATGGCCTGCTGCTCGGCCGCGCGTTGCTTGGCGACCCAGGCGTAGCGCTCGGTGTCGTACGTCCAGGGGACTCCGGTGGAGACCCAGCCGCCCTGGACGCGTCGGACCGCACCGTCCACGTCGAGGACCTTCAGCATCGTCTCCAGCCGGGATCGGCGCAGCTCCACCAGTGGTTCGAGGGCCGGAAGAGACATCGGCCGCTCCGCGCGCGCCAGGACGTCCAGGGTGCGGCGCACCTGCTCCTCCGGAGGGAAGGCGACCGAGGCGAAGTACTCCCAGATCGCCTGGTCCTCCTTGCCGGGCAGTAGCAGCACCTCGGCGTGCTCGACACCACGGCCCGCGCGACCCACCTGCTGGTAGTAGGCGATGGGGGAGGACGGCGAGCCCAGATGCACCACGAAGCCGAGGTCGGGCTTGTCGAAGCCCATGCCCAGCGCGGAGGTGGCGACAAGGGCCTTGACCCGATTGGCGAGCAGGTCCTCCTCGGCCTGCTGCCGGTCCGCGTTCTCGGTCTTGCCGGTGTACGACGTCACGGTGTGCCCGCACTGGCGCAGGAACGCGGTGACCTCCTCGGCGGCGGCCACCGTGAGCGTGTAGATGATTCCGGAGCCCGGCAACTCGTTGAGGTGGTCGGCGAGCCAGGCCATCCGGTGGGCGGCGTCCGGCAGTTCGAGCACTCCGAGGCTCAGGCTCTCGCGGTCCAGCGGCCCACGCAGGACCAGCGCGTCAGTGCCGCCGCCGGTGCCCAACTGCTCGGCCACGTCGGCCGTCACGCGCGCGTTGGCCGTCGCGGTGGTCGCGAGCACAGGGACGCGGGGCGGGAGGTCGGCCAGCATGGTGCGCAGTCGGCGATAGTCGGGGCGGAAGTCGTGACCCCAGTCCGAGATGCAGTGTGCCTCGTCCACCACGAGCAGACCGGTCGCTGCCGCCAGCTCGGGCAGGACCTGGTCGCGGAAGTCCGGGTTGTTGAGCCGCTCGGGGCTGACCAGGAGCACGTCGACCGCACCCGCGGTGACCTCCTGGCGGATCGTGTCCCACTCCTCGGTGTTCGAGGAGTTGATGGTCCGCGCGTGGATTCCGGCGCGGGCGGCCGCCTCCACCTGGTTGCGCATCAGGGCGAGGAGCGGGGAGACGATGACGGTGGGGCCCGCACCCCGCTCGCGCAGCAGCGCGGTCGCGACGAAGTACACCGCGGACTTGCCCCAGCCCGTGCGCTGTACCACCAGGGCTCTGCGCTTCTCCGCGACCAGCGCCTCGATGGCGTGCCACTGGTCCTCGCGCAGCCGCGCGGCGCCCGCCGGGGCGCCGACGAGGCGGGCGAGCACGACATCGGCGGCCGTACGCAGATCTTGGCGGTGCGTGGTGGGCAGGTCTTCGTCGCTCATGGCCCTATGCAACCCGATGCCTCGGACATCGCGCGAACGAGCGGGGCGAACTGTGGACAGCTTCTGACGTGATCATGGTCGGACTTATCCACAGGGCAAAGCGGAATTTCAAGATCCGCGAGATGGTCGCCGCATGACGAATCACAGCGAAGCGGCCGGGACCTCCGGCAACAGTGACATCAGCGGGCAGAACGGATGCGGGGGCAGTGGCGTGCCCTCCGCCCACCTGGGGCACGGCCCGGCCACCGGACCCCGTGGGGAGCAGCAGGTCACCCTCCGCACACCGGCCGAGCTCGCCGACGCCTTGCCCTACCTGCTCGGATACCGCCCCGAGGACAGCATCGTCCTCGTCGCGCTGCACGACCGGGACTCAGGCGGACGGTTCGGCGGGCGCGCACGGCTCGGCATCCCGGCCCAGACGGACGACTGGCCGTCCGTGGCCCAACAGCTGGCCCATGGTCTGGTAGCCGGAAGCGAGCGCCGGGGAGCCAAGCCGGAGAGCATGGTCGCCTTCCTCTGCCAGGATCCGGCGAGCGGTGAGTCACCACGCGACGTCATGGAACGCCTGCGGCCACTTGCACAGCTGCTGCGCAGGGCCTGCGGCAGCCTGGATGTGCCGGTGGTGGAGGCCCTGTGCATCTCCGACGGCCGCTTCTGGTCCTACTGCTGTCCCGGCAACGGATGTTGTTCGGCCGAGGGAGAGCCGATGGGGCTGCCGGGCACCTCCGTGCTGGCCGCCGCCGCGACCTACGCCGGCCTTCAGCTCCGCGGCACGCTGAAGGAGATGCGGGCCAGGCTTCTGCCCTGGGAGACCGCTGCCGCGCTGCAGCAGGAAAGCGCGCTCGACGCCGCGCAGTCCGCTCTCATCCCGAGGATCCTGGATGTGGAGAGCCGTGCGGGCGTGGCCGAGGAGACGCTCGCGGTGGCACGAGGCATCCTGGGGCGCCTGGCGGACGCCCCGACCGTGTCCGGCATGCTGGACGCCGACCTCCGTGACGACGAACTCGTCGGGCACGACGACGCGGCCACCCTGATCCTCGGACTCCAGGACCGTGCCACCCGCGACCGCGCCGCCGAATGGATGGAAGGCGACGAAGCCGGGCCGGCCCTCCGTCTCTGGCGCTCCCTCGCCCGCCGCTGCGTCGGCCCCTACGGTGAGCATGCCGCCGCCCCGCTCACGCTCGTCGGTTGGGTCGCATGGTCCTCCGGTGACGAACTGGAGGCCCGCGAAGCCCTGGCCATGGCTCTCGCCGCAGACCCCGACTACCTCTTCGCCCGCCTACTCCACCAGGCCTGCAACGAGGGACTCGACCCCGAGTCCATTCGCCGTTGCCTGCGCGCGGAGCGCGGGGGACGCGACCTGGCGGCGGCCACCGCGGGTGCAGGGGCCGACAGTGAGAAGAGCCCCTCCGACCAATCTCCCAACGTGCCGTCGAGCTCGGACCAGCCCTGCGTCGCCACCGGCCCCAAGCGCCGACGCAGGCCCCGCTCGGAGGGAGGTCCCGAGGCCCGCACCGCCCGGCGATCTCCCGGCGCTGCGCAGGCCCGCCGCTCGCGTTCCGCCGATGGCAGCCCGCCCGCCGGTAAGAGGCCGGGGCGTACGACCGATGGCGCGAGCGGTCGGGCACGGGTCCGCCGCGGTGGTGCAGGGCAGTCGACAGAGGGGGAGACGTGAGCGCACAGGTCCAGCTCGGGTCTCACATGCCTGTGCTGTCCTGGATCGGGGCGTGCCTAAGCGCGCTGCTCTCCTTCTGGGCCCGCGTGAGTGCGTCACTTTGGCTCCGGGTGCCCACGGGCACGCCGCCCTGCCTCGCTGCCCGCACGAGCGCGTCGCTGCGACTCCGGGCCCGCCCGAACGCACGGCCCCACCGCGATGCGCTGGTGAGCCCGGGGCCTCGGCGCGGCGCTCACATCAACCCGCAGCTCCACTCCGGACACCACTCACCCGAGCACACCGCCGCCCGTAGCTTCCCGGCCACCCCGAACTCGCCACCACGCCGTGATTCGGCCGGCTTCCCGGGATGGAGGCGTGACTCGGAGCGGAGCCGTTCCGTTCACCTGTGTGGCGGTACCCGTGGCCTGGCCTCGCCGCCGTATCTCCCGTCCCTCTCCGGTTCCCCACCTGGTGCCGAGCGCACCCCACGCGCGCCGAAGACAGAAGAAGCCGCCCCATGCCCTTGCCCTCCATGCCCGACGCCCACGACGACGTCCCGCCCTTCCGCAGGTCCGCCGAGCCCCCCGCCCGAGTCCGTGGGAACGGCACCGGCGCTCCACGCACGGACATCCGCAGTCCGGCGACCCGGCCCACGGGCCCACGCGTAGGGGGGCCGTGGGGCCCGGTGTTTCCCACGCCCGGCACAGGTGGCTCTCCGGGACCGCCGCACACACGTACGAAAGGTCCTCCCTCTCCGCAGGCACCGACCTCGGCCCCGCGCCGTCCCGTGGAGCTGCCACCGGCCCACACCACGCTGATCTGTGTCGCTCTGCCGGGCCTCGCGATCTCGATGGAGCAGGGCCAGCTGAACGGCAGCGGACTGGAGGGCTTCTACCGCGCGGGACGGCGCATGCTCGCCCGTTGCCAGGTGCGGGTGGCCGGACGGGAACCGCTCGCCGTGCAGGCACGGATGGTCACGGCCGACCGAGCCCGGTTCATAGGGACGCTGCGCATGTCCGCCGATGCCGGGCCGGACCCGGACGTCATGGTCGAGCGCACGCGGTACGCGGACGGCACCGAGCGGATCACCCTGCACAGCACGGCCCGCCGATCACTGCGCCTGCCCGTCGAGGTGTCCATGGGGACGGATCTCGCGGAACTGGGCGCCGTCGCGTCCGGCAGCGCCGGCCCGGAACTGCCGGCGAGCGTGCACGACTCCGGCCTCCGCTGGACCTGTGCCGATGGGCACTCCACGGTGACTGCCCATCCTCCGCCCTCCGACGCCCTGGCCTCCGCAGGACTGCTGCGCTGGGAGTTGGAACTCCCGCCCGGCGGCAGCCGGAGCGTGGAGCTGCGAGTACGACCGGACGGCGCGGGACCCATCAGACCGGTGGGGCGGGGCGCCACGAGCCCCCTCGCCCATGCCCGGGTCGCGGGCGACGATTCGGCGGCGCAGGCCCTGCTGCACACCTGTCTGGAGGACCTCGAGGCCCTGCTGCTGCGCGACCCGAAGAACCCGTCCGACACCCACCTCGCGGCGGGCGCGCCCTGGCGCTGCGGCATGGCTCCGGCCGATGCGCTGGTCGCGGCCCGGATGACGCTGCCGCTCGGCACCCGCCTCGCCGCAGGCACCCTGCGCACCCTCGCCCGCACCCAACTCGCGGGCCGCGAAGCACAGTCCGGCATGATTCCAGGCCCTCGGCGGGACGCGGGCCCGCATCTGCCGCCGGGCTGCACCGGTACCGAGGCGACCCTCCTGTTCCCCGTGCTCCTCGCGGAGGCCCGGCGATGGGGGCTCCCCGAGCAGGAGACCGAGGAACTGCTGCCCGCCGCCGAGCGCTGCCTGCGGTGGCTGCGGGGCGCTGTCGGAGGCGGCGTCTATCTGCCCGACCCGCGCCCCGGTGGACCGCTGCGTTGCGAGACCCAGGCACACGCCCACCGGGCCGCGCTGCTGGGTGGCGATCTCCTCGACACGTACGGCCGACCGGGCGGGGCCGAGCTGCGGGACTGGGCGAGAGAGCTGCGGACCCGGTTCGGGAGGGACTTCTGGGTCGAGGACCGGGGCGGCGGCAGACCCGCGGCCGCCCGCACCCCGGAGGGGCGTCTCGTGCCGCACCTGGGCGCCGGCGCCGCCCACCTCCTCGACACCGGGCTGCTCGGCACGGGAGAGCAGGCCCCGGGACTTCTCGACAAGGTGCGGACCGAGCAGCTTGCGCGGCTGCTCGGAGGGCCCGCCATGGACTCGGGGTGGGGGCTGCGGAGCCTGGGTGTGAAGGAGGCCGCGTACAACCCCTTCGGCCACCGCAGCGGTGCCGTGCGTGTGCAGGAGACGGCGATCGCGGTCGCGGGGCTGGTGGCCGCCGGATACGAGAAGGAGGCGAGTTCGCTTCTGCGGGGCGTGCTGGCGGCGGCGGAGAGCTTCGGCCATCGGCTGCCCGAGATGTACGCGGGGGAGCAGCGGACGGCAGGGGGTGCCCCGCTGCCGCATCCGGCCGCCTGCAGACCGGCCGCGACGGCGGCGGCCGCGGGGGTGCTGCTGCTCACCACCCTCGTCGGAATCCGTCCCGACGCCCCCGCCGGGACGGTGACCCTGCGGCCGGTGCGCAGTGCGCCGCTGGGTGAGATCGGCATGACGGGACTGCGCGTCGCGGGGGCCCCGTTCGCCGTGCGCGTCAGCAGGCTGGGGCTCGCCATGGTCGAGGAGGCGGCCGACGGGCTGCAGTTGGGGGTGTGACCTCCCGTGACGCGGGAGGGGACGACGGGCGGCGGCGGGTCCATGAGGACGGCGGTCGGCTCATGAGATCGCTATCCGGGCAGAAGTGGATCAAGTGGGGAAGCAGCCGGCGAAGGGAGTGTTTATCGTCAGGAAGACGACTATGATCGCGGCATGCCCTACGACCCGTCGGACTACCCGCCCTTCGCTGTCACCGTGGACCTGGTCGTGCTGACCGTCCGTCGCCACGCGCTCTGCGCGTTGACGGTACGGCGGGGCGAACAGCCGTTCCAGGGGCGGTGGGCGTTGCCTGGTGGCTTCGTGCGGCCGGACGAGGACCTGTCGCAGGCCGCGGCGCGGGAGCTGGCCGAGGAGACCGGGCTGACCGCCCACGAACCGTCGGAGCCCGCCCAGGACAACGGGGCGCACCTGGAGCAGCTGGCGACCTACGGCGACCCGAAGCGCGACCCGCGGATGAGGGTCGTCAGTGTCGCCCATCTCGCCCTCGCCCCGGACCTGCCCGCACCCCGCCCGGGCGGGGACGCCAACAGCGCCCGCTGGGCGCCCGTCGAGGAGTTGCTGGGGCAGGGCGGTTACGGGCGTGACGGCGAACCGGTGGCGCCGTTGGCATTCGACCACGCGCAGATCCTCGCGGACGGGGTGGAGCGCGCCCGTTCCAAGATCGAGTACTCGTCGCTGGCCACGGCCTTCTGCCCGCCGGAGTTCACGGTCGGCGAGCTGCGGCGCGTCTACGAAGCGGTGTGGGGCGTGGCGCTGGATCCGCGCAACTTCCATCGCAAGGTGACGGGTACGCCTGGATTCCTGGTGCCCACCGGCGGTACCACCACACGGCAGGGCGGACGCCCCGCCCAGCTCTTCCGCGCCGGCGGCGCCACCCTCCTCAACCCGCCGATGCTGCGCCCCGAGGTCTGATACCCGAAACCGGGGCTCGCCGCCGCGTTCGGCGGCCTTGTCGCGGGCCCCGGCGCGGCTCGCATGTGAACAGCAGCCCGAGGTGTGGGGCCGTCATCGGTGAGCGGTTTGCCCGGTGGCTGTGAGACTGCCCGCGAAGTGAGCCTCAAGATACCCGAAAAACGGGACATATCGCGCTATCTTGCTTCGGGTGATCCAGGCCATCGGATTGACCAGCAATCCCCGCAAGGAGTTTCCGCCCGCCGTCGACGATGTGTCCTTCGAGGCGCACTCAGGCCGCGTCACCGCACTCCTCGGGGCTCCCGGAGCGGGTAAGTCGACAACGCTCAAACTCATGCTCGAACTCCAACAGGGCCGCGGGGTGGCCTATTTCCGAGGCCGCCCCCTGCACCGCATCGCCCACCCCACACGCGAAGTGGGCGTACTGCTCGGCGACGTGCCCGGCCACCCGGCCCGCACGGTCCGAGGTCATCTGCGCATGCTGTGCGCGGCGGCAGGACTGCCCACACGGCGTGCCGACGAAGTCCTGGAGGTCGTGGGCCTGGTCAGCCTGTGCGAGGCGCGGCTGAACACGCTCTCGCGGGGCATGGACCGCCGCCTCGGCCTGGCCTGTGCCCTGCTGTCCGACCCGCACACCCTCGTGCTGGACAACCCCGCCGACGGGCTGGCCGTCCGTGAAGGCCGGTGGCTGCACGGGATCCTGCGGGCGCACGCTGATCAGGGCGGCACGGTCCTGTTCACCACGGGCGACCCCAAGGAGGCCGCGCGGACCGCCGACCGGGTCCTCACCCTCGAACAGGGCAGGCTTGTCGCCGACCAGGAGGTCGCCGACTTCTCTCGCACCCGGCTCCGGCCCAGGGTCGCTGTCCGCACCCCGTATGCCGCCCGGCTCGGGGCGCTGCTCACCAAGGAGGCCCGGACCGCACGGCGTTCCGTGGAGATTGTGAGGGAGGGCGGCAACCGGCTGTCGGTGTACGGCAGTACATGCGCCGAGATCGGCGAGACCGCCTTCCGGCACGGCATCCTCGTACACCAACTCGCGAACGAGATCGGGGACATGGGGCCGACGGCCATGCCGCCGATCCAGTCTTCGGCCGTCGAAGAAGACCTGGAACCGGCCGAGAGCGCTGAGGGCTCCGTCCAGGAGGCTCAGGGGCTGGTCGAGGGGCACCAGGCGCCCGCCCAAGAGCCTCACGCGGCCGTGACCGAGTCGCGGACGCCGGCTGATGGCACACCGGAGGTCGACTCCGCGCCTCTCGTCGGCCTCGGGCCCAGTGCTCACCTCGCGTCGCACGCGGATCCTGGATCCCGTGCTCACCTCGTGCCGCACGCCGATCCCGGGCTTCGTGCCCACTCCGAGCCCCACGCCGACCCCGCGACCGATGCTCACCGCGCACCGCCACCCCCCGCCCGGTCGTCCGATGTGGGCCTGCTGCCGCCGCTCCCGCCACCCATCACCGTGCGCTCGGCGCCGAGCCCGTTGCGTCCGTTGCGTTATGAGCTGCGTCGGGCGGGCGGGGTCGGCACCGCGTACCTCACCGCCGCGGCCGTGCTCGTCACCTCCGCCGTCATGGCGGTGCTCCTGGCCGGCGTCGGGCACACCCCGCAGCCTCGGCTGCTGGCCGCGTGGCCGCGGGAGCTGCCCTTGCCGCCGGCCGCCATCGGGGCGGGGCTGCTCGGGGCCATCGCCTTCGGCGACGAGTTCCGCCACCCTGCCCTGGCCGCGGATCGCGGCACAGTCCCCCGTCGGCTGGGACTGCTCGTCGCGAAACTCCTCGTCGCGGCGGCCACCGCGCTGTTGCTGGCCGTCCTCACCGTGGGCTGCGACCTCGAAGTGCTCTATCTCGTCCATGGCCCGGAACTCATCTCGGTTCCCGCCGACTGGTTCCCGCTCGGCGCGAGTTGGATCGGCCTCGTCGTGGGGTGCGCTTGGGCGGGGGTGCTCGCGGCGGGTGTCTTCCGGTCCACGTCCGCCGGGCTCGCGGCCGTGGTCGCCGTGCCCCTGCTCGTCGTGCCTCTGGTGCATAAGGCGTTGGAGGGGGCGACGGTGCGGAGTGCGGTCGGGTTTCCGATGCGGCTGCGTGAGCTCGTACTGATGCAGTGGCCGTTCGGGGGAGAGCGCTATCTGGAGGCCGCGGCACGGGCGGTCGCCCAACCGGTGGGCGGGGCACTGCTGTTGTCGCTGACCGCGCTGCTGGGGGCCTACGTGCTCACGAACCTGCGCAGCCGGGTCCGGTGATGATCGTCTTCATTCTTTCGTGCTCACCGTCCGTGCTCTTCCGATGGGACAATGCGCACAACTCCTCGTAGAACGCCCATTTCTTTCCGATAAGGCGTCAATTGCGACGGGGTGAGCGATCACCCTTTCGTGTGCTTTTCACCAAAGACCTCAAGGGAGTTGAGAACGCAGCCGACAAAGGATGCGTGAGTACCCTTGCGCACACCATGATGACCGCCGCCCGCTCCGCCGACTCCGGCCTCGCAGGACCGGGCGAACTTGACCGCTACCCGTTCGCCGAGCCTCCGAGTGTCGACCGCGTGGGCCTCCCTGCCTGGGACGGCGCGGACCCCGAGCTGGGGCGCGTGGGCCGACGCGCCGCCGGGAGCCGTGGACGCGGGCTGCACGGCCAACTCGTCCAGCAGCTCGGCCAGATGATCGTCTCCGGTGACCTGGGCGCGGACCGCCCCCTCGTGCCCGAAGAGATCGGCCAGCGGTTCGAGGTCTCCCGCACCGTCGTCCGTGAGTCCCTGCGCGTCCTCGAGGCCAAGGGCCTGGTCAGCGCCCGTCCGAACGTCGGTACGCGCGTCCGGCCGGTCAGCGACTGGAATCTGCTCGACCCGGACATCATCGAATGGCGGGCCTTCGGTCCGCAGCGCGACGACCAGCGGCGCGAGCTCAGTGACCTGCGCTGGACGATCGAGCCGCTCGCCGCCCGCCTCGCCGCCGGTCACGGCCGTGACGACGTCCAGCAGCGCCTCGTCGACATGGTCGAGCTCATGGGCCGCGCCATGGCACAGGGCGACCCGCTGACCTTCTCTCGCGCGGACGCCGAGTTCCACTCGCTGCTCATCCAGGTCGCGGGCAACCGCATGCTGGAGCACCTCTCCGGGATCGTCTCCGCGGCCCTGCAGGTCTCCGGCGGCCCGGTCACCGGGTGCGACCGGCCGACCGAGTCGAGCCTGACGCACCACGCCCGGATCGCCGACGCTCTCGCCGCGGGCGACGGAGGGGCGGCCGAGGCGGCCATGCGTCAACTGCTCATCGTCCACCCCGAGGTGGAGCGCGTGGTGCCGGCGCCGCGCGAGCACTGAGGGCGCTGAGAGCGGGACAAGGGTGGCGCGGTCGGGGCGCGAGTCCTGCCGCGGCGTCACTCGACCGGCGGACCCGTGCCGCCGGGCCCCGTCGGATCCTCCGGGGATTCGGCGGGGCCCGGCGGCACGACGGACCGTGGGCGCCGTCCGGGACGCGCGGGACGACCCGTCTCGAAGGGCCCACCGACCCCTGTCTCTTATACACATATACGAGCCCACCAG
>NZ_JBHVDX010000186.1:0-21243 GCF_042802555.1 Streptomyces sp. NPDC057474
CCCCACCGCCGTCAGACCGGGCCGGGGTGTCGGCTCAACAGGCGATGACGTACCAGACCGGGGTCCAGAACACGTCATTCCTGTTGGGAGCGTCGATGGAGAACATCCAGGCACCGTTCACGTCGTAGAAGTGCGCCCTGGTGCCCGGCGTCTGGTTGTTGTGGAGGGAGCCCCAGCCCACGAGGTTGGGCAGGGTGTACGTCGTGTTGCATGTGGTGTAGTCGAATCTGTTGCCGTTCCCGCCCTTCCCGCACACGTAGTAGTACGCGCAGTTCAGCGAGGCGGCGACCGAGCTTGACCCGGCCGCTTCGGGTACGACGGCGTTCTTCATCTGGGCCGCTGTCAGCGACGGCTGCCGGGCCTTCTCGGAGGTGAGGATGTCGGTGGCGCCGTTGGCGCTGCCGGTGTGGGCGGCGGCTGTACCGTTGAGCCCGACCGTCGAGGTCACGATCGCCGCTGCCGCGAACAGTGCCGCGGCCAACTTGCTCATTGCCATGCGAAATTCCATCCCTGTACCCGTCAACTCGCGCTCCAGATGTAGCAGTCGGCGGTTCTTCACCTTCGAGCACTGAGGCCGAACAGACAACCCCTGAACACGTGACGCAGCTGTCGGACGTGAACTGGAGGGACAGAGAACGATGGGGGCGGCGACCGGCGCGGGGCAGCACGCGGTGGGTCACGAGCGATTCACGTGGACGGCAGTGTGCTGACCGTGATCTCGTTGGTCCCGCCCTTCCTCTCCAGGGCAAACACCGCCACCACCACCGTCCTCCTCGGGCTGCACCTCGTCCCGGCGACGGTGATGATCCCCGCCCTGGCGCGGAGCCTCCACACCCGGACCGATTGACGATCCCGCAATGGGACCATGCGCGGCGCGGGGTGTGAGCGAGCGCACTACTGATCTTGGCTCGTTAGGGTGATGCTTGCTGAACTTCCTGATGCGGGTGTGGTGTTGTCGGTAGTCCGTGGTGTGTGAGATATGCGGATGGGGGCGGGCTGACGCCTGCAGCACGGCGGCGGGAAGCGGGGCGGATACAGGCGGCGGAGCTGTTCGCTCAGCAGGTCAAACCGCCCGAGGTGGCCCGGCAGCTGCGTGTGAGTCTGAAGTCGGCCTACCAGTGGCAGCAGTTGTGGCGGAAAGGCGGTGCCGGCGCGTTGCTTTCGCGAGGACCGGGCGGGAGCCGGTGTCGCCTGTCGCCGCGCCGTCCGGAGAAGCCCGCCAGGTATCTGGAGCAGGGTCCGGCCACGCACGGCTGGGGTGAGGATCAGGTGTGGACTGCGGCGAGGGTGGCCACGCTGATCGGCAGGAAGTTCCACGCCTCCTACACCGTCTCGGGTGCGATGAGGCTGATGCACCAGCTCGGCTTCAGCCCGCAGGTCCCTGCGGGTCGTCGAGCGCGATGAGCAGGCTGTATCCGTGTGGGAGGAGGCGACCTGGGCGGAGATAACAGAGCCCGGGCGGCATGTGGGGGCTACATCTGCTTCGAGGTCGAGGCAGGCTTCACCCGCCGGCCCCAGGGGACGCACCTGGGGCCGGCGCGGCCGCACCCCGCAGGTGACGGTGAGCGGACGACGCTCGGGACGACTGTCCGTGGCCAGGATGGTCGCCATACGGCCCGGCTCCCGGACCCGGCTGTGCCACCGTCCGCGCACCCACCGAGCGGGCAGGCTGAACCAGAACGGAAGACCGCGGGCACGGCGGCTGAGGTGGAGGGCCAGGTCCGCCGGATTGTGGACATCGCGGTCGATGGCGTCGAGGTAGTGCGCCGACTGACTGTGCGCGGCGCGCGCCGAGGCCGGATCCCGATAGAGCAGTGCGCAGCAGTCGTAGGGCGCGAGGAGCCTTTTGTGTGGATCGACGATGAAGCTGTTGGCGCGTTCGATGCCGGTGTAGAGACGCCGCACGCTGGGCGCCGCCAGGCCTGCTCCGCCGTAGGCGCCGTCGACGTGCAGCCACACGTGGTGGCGTTCGCATGCGTCGGCGATGTCGTCGAGATCGTCGATCAGGCCGGCATTAGTGGTCCCGGCAGTTGCCACCACGGCGAAGACGCCGGTGGCGGACTCCAGGACCGCGTTCACGGCGGATCCGGTGAGGTGCCCCCGCTCGTCTACAGGCGCGGTGATGATCTCCACATCCATCGGTTGTGCGGCGGAGCTGATCGAGGAGTGGGCGCTGTCGGCGCACACGATCTTCCAGCCGTCCGTCGGCCGGCCCCGCGAGGCGCCGGCAGCGGCGCGGGCCGTGATGAGAGCGGAGAGATTGCCCATGGTGCCACCGCTGACGAAGCATCCAGCTGCGGCGGGGGGCCGTCCGACGAGCTGGGTGAGCCAGGTCAACGCCTCGTTCTCGGCGTGGATGGCACCGGCTCCCGCCGGTCGAACCGGGGTTCCTCGCGGTTCGTGGCCAGCGTCCAAGCAAAGAACAGGCGACCACAGAGAGGGGAGTGGCCGGCCGTCACACGTGCCTGACACCCCTCGGATACTTGTGAGGCACGTGCCGGGAGCCGATCCACCACGAGCCACCGCTCCGCCGTGCGCTCGAACGGACCACGGACCACGGGCCTCGCCCTCATCGGCTTCGGCCTCGTGGTGGCCACCGCTTCCGGCCGAGTTCGCCGACCCGTCGCACCGCGACGTCAACCTTGGCCACCCGAGCAGCGATTGCGTGCGCCCGCCCCGTATCCACCTCGTGCTCACGGGGCATGGGTCAACAAGTGGGTCGACAAGGGGTAACAGGAACCACAGAGGCGAGCGCCCAGGCATGAGCACGAGGAACGGACAAGCACACCAAGCGCCGGGCGGAGAGGCCCGACACCACGACGTCCACGGGAAGAGAGACAGAGGATGGTCCAAGCGGAACCAGAACCCCAGAGCATCGGCGTCCCGGCCGAGTCCACTGCGGGCGAGACCAGGGTGGCGGCGACGCCGGTCACCGTGAAGAGACTCGTCGCGCTCGGGTACGGCGTGGTGGTCGAACCGGGGGCGGGGGCCTCGTCCCGCTTCTCCGACGCGGCCTACGAGGAGGCCGGCGCCAGGCTCGGCGACCCGTGGGCGGCGGAGATCGTGCTCAAGGTGAACGGCCCCTCCACCGAGGAGATCGGCCGGCTGCGCGACGGGGCGACACTGATCGCGCTGATCAGTCCGGCACTCAACCCGGACCTGGTCGAGGATCTGGCCCGGAGACCCATCACCGTCCTCGCCATGGACGCCGTGCCCCGCATCTCCCGAGCCCAGTCGCTGGACGTCCTCAGCTCGATGGCGAACATCGCCGGATACCGGGCCGTCGTCGAGGCCGCGCACGCCTTCGGACGCTTCTTCACCGGCCAGGTGACCGCCGCCGGAAAGGTGCCACCCGCCAAGGTCCTGGTGGTCGGCGCCGGGGTCGCCGGACTCGCGGCGGTCGGCGCGGCCCGCAGCCTCGGCGCCGTGGTCCGCGCCACCGACCCCCGGCCCGAGGTCGCCGAGCAGGTCCGCTCCCTGGGCGGCGAGTTCCTCACGGTCTCCGCAGCGCAGGAAGTCAGCACCGACGGCTACGCCAAGGCCACCTCGGACGACTACAACCGGCTCGCCGAGCGGCTGTACGCCGAGCAGGCGGCCGACGTCGACATCATCATCACGACCGCGCTCATCCCGGGCCGTCCGGCACCCAGGCTCATCACCGCCGCCGACGTCGCGCGCATGAAGCCCGGCAGCGTCATCGTCGACATGGCGGCCGCCCAGGGCGGCAACGTCGAGGGCACCGTCGCCGGCAAGGCCGTCGTCACCGACAACGACGTGACCATCATCGGCTACACGGACCTGCCCGGCCGGCTCCCCGCCCAGGCCTCACAGCTGTACGGCACCAACCTCGTCAACCTGATGAAGCTGCTCACCCCCGGCAAGGACGGCCGGCTCGTCCTCGACTTCGACGACGCCGTGCAGCGCTCGATGACCGTGGTCCGCGACGGAGCAAAGACCTGGCCCCCACCCCCGGTGCAGGTGTCCGCCGCGCCGGCCCCGGACGGAGCCCCGGAACCCGCGACGCCGACCTCCTCCGAGACGGCGGCGAGGCCCGCCCGCCCGGCCCGGTCGGCCTACGTCCTCGTCGGCGCCGGAGCGCTCGCCCTGTTCCTGGTGACCGCCTTCTCACCGGGCGAACTCATCGGCCACTTCACGGTGTTCGTGCTGGCGATCGTCATCGGCTTCTACGTCATCGGCCAGGTGCATCACGCGCTGCACACCCCGTTGATGTCGGTCACCAACGCCATCTCCGGGATCGTCGTGGTCGGCGCGCTGCTGCAGATCGGGCAGGGGAACGCCGCCGTCACCGTGCTGTCGTTCGCCGCGATCCTGCTGGCGAGCATCAACATCTTCGGCGGATTCGCCGTCACCCGCCGCATGCTCGGCATGTTCTCGAAGGGCTGATCAGTGATGACCACCGTCACGGCCGCAGAAGCCGCCTACGTCGTCGCCGCGTTGCTGTTCATCCTCAGCCTCGCGGGGCTCTCCCAGCACCGGACGTCCCGCTCGGGAGTCGTCTGGGGCATCACGGGCATGGCCATCGCCCTGGCCGCCACCGTCGGACTCGCCTCCCGGAGCATCACGGCCACCGGTCTCATACTGATCGCCGTCGCCACGACCCTCGGCGCCGGCATCGGACTGTGGCGCGCCCGGGTCGTCGAGATGACCGGCATGCCCGAGCTGATCGCCATCATGCACAGCCTCGTCGGCCTCGCCGCCGCGTTCGTCGGCTGGAACGGCTACCTCGATGTCGACGCCGAGCTCACCGGTTCGCTGCTGGGCATCCACCACGCCGAGGTGTTCATCGGGGTGTTCATCGGCGCCGTCACCTTCACCGGCTCCGTCGTCGCCTACCTGAAACTCTCGGCACGCATCGACTCCCGCCCCCTCACGTTGCCCGGCAAGCACGTCCTCAACGTGAGCGCCCTCGTAGCCTTCGTCGTGCTCACCGTCGCCTTCGTGGCCCGCCCCGGCATGGGCCTGCTCATCGCCGTCACCGTGATCGCGCTCGCCCTCGGTGCGCACCTGGTCGCCTCCATCGGCGGTGGTGACATGCCGGTGGTCGTCTCCATGCTCAACAGCTACTCCGGCTGGGCCGCGGCGGCCTCTGGCTTCCTCCTCGCCAACAACCTGCTCATCGTCACCGGCGCGCTCGTCGGATCCTCCGGTGCCTACCTCTCGTACATCATGTGCAAAGCGATGAACCGCTCCTTCATCTCGGTGATCGCGGGCGGCTTCGGCGCCCCGGCGGCGGCCGACGACGGCGAGCAGGGCGAACACCGGGAGATCAACGCAGAGGAGACCGCACAACTGCTGCGCGACGCCTCCTCGGTGATCATCACGCCCGGCTACGGCATGGCGGTAGCCCAGGCCCAGTACCCGGTGGCCGAGCTGGCGCGCAAGCTGCGTGAGCGGGGTGTCGAGGTGCGCTTCGGCATCCACCCCGTTGCCGGCCGGCTGCCCGGACATATGAACGTGCTGCTCGCCGAGGCCAACGTGCCCTACGACATCGTCCTCGAAATGGACGAGATCAACGACGACTTCCCCGCCACCTCGGTTGTCCTCGTCATCGGCGCCAACGACACCGTCAATCCGGCCGCCATCGACAATCCGGCCAGCCCCATCGCCGGTATGCCCGTGCTGCACGTGTGGGAGGCCGCGAATGTGGTGGTCTTCAAGCGGTCCATGGCCGTCGGCTACGCGGGCGTGCAGAACCCGCTGTTTTTCCGCGAGAACACTCAGATGCTCTTCGGCGACGCCAAGCAGCGGGTTGAGGACATCTTGCGGGGCCTCGACGCCCTCGACACCCCGGTCCCGGAGATGGTCGGCACTTCACGCTGAACCGCGAGGTGCGACGCGTGTCCCGGACGGTTCGTCGTCCGGGACACGGATCGGCGACACCGCACTTCTCAGTCATCTGTGCCCGTGGTCCTGTTCGGCAGGCAGATCCGGCGGCCCAGGCCCAGAGGCATCGTCCCGCCGACCAAAACGGCACAGGGTTGTCGGCAGGCGACGCCAGCGCGCAACCCAGCGCCGATACCGTGCAGACGGTCAGGAGAATGAACTCCGCAGCACGCCCTGCATCCCTGACCGCAACATCGGCCGACCGGCGCCCTGGACGCCGGGCAGTTGGGAAGCCATCGCCTCGTGGCCCCGGTGAACCGACCCGCAACAGGCGCAGGGCGTCACCGACCAACATGAGGAACCCCCTCACGATCGCCGCCCACAAGATGGCCTGCTGGCCGCCCCGTACGAGACGTCGCAGGGGGAGTGGAGAACGAGGAACACCACTTCCGAGGTCCACAGGATGCCGGGCGTCCCCGTGTGCGTAAGGCCGGACCGGGACCTTATGCGGTCGGCTCGCGGCGCAACAGGGTGAAGGTCGATCAGAGGGCCGCCGGTGGTCGGGTACCGCTTCGTGTGGGTGAAGGGCACGCGACCATCCGGGCGTCGTCCGTGTGGCGTGCCGTCGACCCGGGTGCGCGTGGTGTGCCCTGAGGTCCTCGGGACGGCTCACGCGTGAAGGAGACACACGGCATGTTCGGACAGGCACAGGCGTTCAGTGGTTTCGCGGTCGACGACCTAGGCGAGGCCCGCAGGTTCTACGGGGAGACTCTCGGGCTGCGGGTGGAGGAGGCCGGGCAGGGGGACATGCGGATGCTGATCCTCACACTCGGCAGCGGCGCGCGTGTCTTCGTCTACCCGAAGGAGACGCACACCCCCGCGACGTTCACGCTTCTCAACTTCCCCGTGGACGACATCGGGTCCGCCGTCGACGAACTGGAGCGGCGCGGCGTGAACCTCGAGCGCTATCCCGGATTCGACCACGACGAGAAGGGCATCGTCCGGGTCGGCGAGGGCGGCCCTGCGGCGATCGCGTGGTTCACCGACCCCGCCGGAAACGTCCTCTCCGTGCTCCAGGAGAAGTGACGAACGAGGTGACGGCGAAGCGGCCGGACCATCGACTGGGATCCTGAGGAGGACAGCGACTGGATCCGGGTCGGGCGCAGGCGAGCACCGGCAGAGGACCTCGCGGACCGGGCACCTACGCCGCTCACCCGGTATCTGTGGGTCTGCCAGGACCGGGCGTATACGGTGCTCGAGTTCCGTGGCGAGATCGGCATCGCCACGGCCCCGGAGCGCCCCCTACCTGGACCGGGTGACGGCGCGCCCCGGCGTGAGTCTGGTGATCGATTTGCGCCAGGTCGTCTTCTTCGGTTGCCGGGCTGAAACTGGTCCACCGGGCCCGCGCCCGGCCCCTCGATCAGGGCGGTGAGCTGCGGCTCGTCTGCCCCTCCGCATTTCCGCAGGTCAGGTACGACCTTATTGGTCAGACAGTCCCTTGGGTTCGCATCCGAGGCGAATCGGACCCCGTATCGGCCGCATGGCTGAGGGAGTGAGCCCGGCGAGACTGGAAGCCCGGCCGATCGGCCGAGGCGCGTCTCTGACGACGGGAGAGATTGGGTACCGCAACCCACCTCTCTCCGCCAGGAGCACCTCATGGCACGCAAGCCCCTCATCGTCACCGGCGTCGCGGTGGCGGCGGTGGCCGTCGGGTCCTGCGCACCCGCCGGGTCTGGGCCGGGCTGATCTCCGGCCTCGGACGACACCCCGACCAGGTCGAAGCGGCGATTGCTCTCCTGCCTCACCTCTCCGGTCGATGCCGAGCCCGGCACCATCGCGCTTTCGCCTCTACCACCCGCCGGCCCGCCTCGCGAAACTCGCCCGCCGCCGCTGGCTCCGCATCGAGGCCACCTGGCCCTGGACCAACGCGTTCACCACCTGCCGGCAGCGCCTGTCTGAACTTTCCGCCCTCACCTGACGGTACGGCCCGTCCCGACGAAGGGCAGAACGGATGAGACCCGCACCGTCCGGCCCGTGGAACCCGGCGCAGCCGCAGCATCACGCGACGACCCGCCCCCGACGTCAGGGGACATTACAGGCGAACCACCGGGACACTCAGCGACCGAAACCCGTTGACGGATCGAGGCCAAAGGTGGGTCACGTCGTGCCGCGCACATGCAAGCTCGGTG
This sequence comes from Streptomyces sp. NPDC057474, assembly GCF_042802555.1. Lineage (NCBI taxonomy): Bacteria > Bacillati > Actinomycetota > Actinomycetes > Kitasatosporales > Streptomycetaceae > Streptomyces > Streptomyces sp. NPDC057474. Next base: position 8,034 of record NZ_JBHVDX010000186.1, read on the forward strand.
TCAGGACGATAGGGGGTGGCAGTTCGCCTGCGAGGAGTTGGTCGACTTGGTGGATGGCCAGTTCGCCCAGCCGTCGCTTGTCGAGGTGGAGGGTGGTCAGTGGCGGGTCGACCAGATCGACGACGCTCAGCCCGTCGTAGCCCACCAGTGCGCAGTCGTCCGGTACTTGGACGCCGAGCCGGCGGGCGGCCCGGAGCGCGCCGATCGCAACCAGGTCGTTGAAGGCGACCACGGCGGTGAGGTCTGGGCGCTTGGCGTACAGCGCCTCGAACGCGGCGGTGCCCCCGGCCGGGGACTGCTCAGCCATGACGACCCAGCCCTCGTCGACAGGCAGCCCATGTTCGCCGACGACTTCGAGGAAGGTGCGGCGACGGACCATCGGGGCGCTCACGCACTCGCAGTCGATCATGCCGATCCGGCGGTGACCCCGGTCGATGAGGTGCTGCAAACCGGCCCGGATTCCGGCCGCGGTGTCGATGTGGACCAACGCGTGGTTCGACGAGTCCAGCCCGCGATCGACTACAACCAGCGGCACGGCGCCCACGTACGGCTCGAGCTGCGCATCGGGATGGCTGATGTAGCCGACAAGAGCGTCAACCTGTTGGCTGAGTGAGCGGACCAGGGCCAGCTCCCGGGACCGATCGTTCTCGGCGCTGGCCACGAGCACCTGCCAGTCGCGTTCGTCCGCGGCCGCGATCACTCCTGCCACGAACTCCGGGAAGAAGGGGTTGACCACGTCGGGGACGATGAGCCCGACGGATACGACGTCCGGGCGGACCAGCCCCCGGCCGAACCGGCTGGGCCGGTACCGCAACTGCCTTGCGACATCGAGCACGCGTTGCTGAGTCCTCGGGTCGATCTCCCCCTTGCCGTTGATCGCCCGGGAGACGGTCTGATGGGACACGCCTGCCGCCTGAGCAACGTCGCGAAGCGTGACGCGCTTGACGGCTCTCACACCCCGCGCCCGCTGGTCTTCCGTTTCCCGCTGTCCGGCCACGCTGCCCACTCACTTCTGTTCCTGTGCCGCCCTGTGTCCAAGTCAATCAGGTTCACCGGCCTGCCGCGCCATCACCAGCCCGGCACTGCCACGACAGCAAGGCGGCGCCAGAACGCCACCGGCGGATCGTGAGCCGTCCGGCGGCGGGCGTTGACGGAATCTGCTCCCCTGAGCAAGAATCACGTTAACGGTCACGTTAACGGTAACGGGACACTGAAGGAGAGCACAGTGGCTGCTTTGAGGGGCCCTCTACCGCACGAGCCCCACCCGATGTTCCGTGGCGTGTTCCGCAGCTGGCACGCAGAGGCCGGCGTCTTCTCGGCGCTGCCAGACGCACCTGTGGAGCCGGATGATCCGCAGCCTTGGTGGCGCCGACTGAGAGTTCGGCGGCAGAAGCCGAGCAGCGGCGGATCTTCGCTCCGTCGGTCCACGGCGCGTCCCCGGGGCGGTCCCGCTCCCAGTGGGGGTGGTCGGACAAGAAGTGTCCCGTGGCTCGAGGATGAGATCCTCCGGCGAGGGGCGGATCGAGGGTGAGCCCGCGGCAGCGAGGCGACGAACGTGCCGACCGCCAGAACCTTGCTGCGAACACCGGTTGCAATGACGCCTGGAAACGGCGAGCCAACGCACAACAGCTGCCGCAGTGGCCATCGGATAGGGCTCACGGAGATGAGTGAAGCGCCCCCGCACCGACCGACGCCTGATCCGGGACGAGGCGTCGACCTCGTCGTGATCAAGGAACTCCTCGGCCACCCGCATCGGCGTCACCGCCGGCGTCTACGCCCACGTCCGACTCCGCCTCCAACGCCAAGCCATCGACGCCCACAACGGCGCCTCAGCCCGACCGAAGACGGGCCCGACGAACCGCCCGCACCGGCAGCCGTCCGCTGACGTTGCCGTCAGCGTTGCCGTCAAGCGCCCCAGAAGCCCCGCCGGAAAGCGCTCCGACAGGGCTTCAGATCTACCCCTGGGTATTTGGGGGAACTGCGAGATCTAACCTCGCGCTTTCATGAGCGCGCGTCGTCCATGCCTTGATCAAATAAGCGGAGAGTGCTCCTGGCCTGCAACGATGGGACTTGTCTAGGGTCCTGTCAGCTGCGAGGAAAGAAGCACTCTCCAGGTGAGCAAGCGTATCGGGTGGTACCCGCGTGTTCCGCGTCGAGGGCGGGGCCAAAGGGGCGGTCTCGCAGGCCGGGGCGGTGCTGCTGGTCGAGACGGTCCGCAAGGTGGGCCTGGACACTGCGATATCGGCGGCACTGGTGCCGTGGCGCAAACCGCGGATGGTGCACGATCCGGGCAAGATCCTTTATGGATATGGCCCTGGCCGTCGCACTCGGCGGGGGCTGCCTGGCCGACGTCGCCATGCTGCGGGCCGAGCCCGATGTGTTCGGCCCGGTGGCCTCCGACCCGACGGTCTCCCGTCTCGCCGACGTCCTCGCCGCAGCCGGCCCGAAGGCGCTCACCGCGATCCAGTCGGCGCGAGCCGAAGTACGCACCCGGGTGTGGGAGTTGGCCGGTGCGACGGTCCGGCCGCCGACGCACAGGTGATCGTGGACATCGACGGTGTGCTCGTCCTCGCGCACTCCGGGAAGCAGGGAGCCACCGTGACGTGGAAGAAGACCTTCGGCCATCACCCGCTCGTCGCGTTCGTCGACCACGGCCAGGCCGGCTCCGGAGAGCCGGTGGCCGCCCTGCTGCCCGGCAACGCAGGCTCCAACACCGCCGCCGATCACATCACCACCGCCCAACTCGCCCTGGCCTACTGATGATCTCGGCGTCATGTCGCCGGATGGTCGACGAGACCTCCAGGTCAAACACGCCTTCGTCGGGCGACATCACGCCCGGAATCTCAGTACCTGCCGAAACACCTGCGGCGGGGTCGGCAGACCTTGATCCGCACCGACTCCGCCGACGGCACCCACGCCTTCCTCGACCGGCTCTCCAAGCCGGGCCGGTGGCTGTCGTATTCCGTCGGAATGACCATCACCGACACCATCCACCAGGCTGTCCTGCAGATCCCGAAGAAGGCATGGACACCCGGCCTACGACCCCGACGGCACCGAGCGGCCCGGCGCCTGGGTCGCGGAGATCACCGACATCCCCGACCTGAGCACCGGGCCGAAGGGCATGAGGCTGATCGTCCGCAAGGAACGCCCGCACCCCGCCGCCCAGTTGCGCTTCACCGACGTTGACGGACTGCGGCTGACCTGCTTCGCGACCAACACCAAAGGCGGCCAGCTCGCCGACCTAGAACTGCGTCACCGCCGCCGGGCCCGCTGCGAGGACCGCATCCGAAACGCCCGCGACACCGCACCGCGCAACCTCCCCCTGCACGACACCGCACAGAACCGGATCTGGCTGGAGATCATCTCCCTCGCACTCGACCTCCTCGCCTGGTTGCCGATGCTCACCCTGACCGGCACCACCCGCCGCTGGGAACCCAAGAAGCTCCGCCTGCGACTGTTCTCCGCCGCCGCCCAGCTCGTGAACATCGGTCACCGACACTGGCTCCGCTTCACCGCCCGATGGCCTGGACCGACGAGATCACCCGGACAATCGACCGGCTCAACGCCCTGCTGAGCCCCGGCTGACCAGCCCCACCGACCGCCCCAACGACCCGCACCACCACACCGGGACAGTGGAACCCGGCGCCCACCCGACGCGAGAGCCGGGCCCCCAACCTGCCCCAGCCCCGAAAAACACCGCACCACACAAACACAGAGTCCCCGTCAGCACACGTACGAGGACTCATGAACGATCGAGGCTAACGCCCCGATAGCAGAAAGATGCCGTTGACCTGCGAGGATGTGAGTGTCTCTCAGTTGATCTGGTCGGTTTCCGGCGTTTCGAATTGGACTAGTGGAAGAGCCTGCGAGAGATGACCATGCACGATGACCAAGTGGACGTGACCACCGAAATCGTTGCGACCTTGATCCAAGAACAGTTCCCTCAGTGGAGCGGCAAGGCGATCCAACTCCTGTCGTCGACCGGGACGGTCAACGCCATCTTCCGCATCGGGAACGACCTCTCAGCGCGTTTCCCACTGCGTCTGGCCGATGCTGCCGAGGCGCTGGCGGTTCTGGAACAGGAAGCCCAGGCGAGCGCGGAGCTGGCACAGGTGTCTCGGTTCCCCGCCCCGGAACCCGTCGCCTTGGGAAAGCCTGGAGCGGGTTACCCCATGCCGTGGTCGGTCCAGACATGGCTGCCGGGAACGGTCGCCTCTGATGCCGACCCGAGTGGGTCGGACGCTTTTGCCGAGGACCTTGCGGCCTTCATCGCAGCCCTGCGGGACGCCGAGACGCGGGAGCGGCTATTCAGCGGCGAAAATCGTGGCGGCGTTCTCGCTCACCACGACAATTGGATGGCGAAGTGCTTCGAGGAGAGTAAGGGGCTGCTCGACGTGCCCCGGCTGCGCCAGGTGTGGAGCCGCCTTCGGGAGTTGCCACGCACGGGTGCCGACGTGATGAGCCATGGTGACTTGATTCCCGGCAATGTACTGGTCGCGGGAGACCGGCTCAGCGGCGTACTCGACACCGGCGGCTTCGGCCCGGCCGACCCCGCGCTGGATCTGGTCAGTGCCTGGCACCTGTTGCAGCCAGACCCGCGGGAAGTGCTCCGGCGGACACTGGACTGTGACGATCTGGAGTGGGAGCGCGGCAAGGCATGGGCGTTCGAACAGGCGATGGGTGTTGTCTGGTACTACGTCGACAGTAATCCGACGATGAGCAGAATGGGGCGCCGGACACTCGACCGTATTCTGGAGTCGATGGAGTGATGTCGCCCCGATCGTAGGCCGTGACAGAGACGATCGCCTGCCGCCCCCACCGACAGCACCCAGGCCGCGAACGTCGCAGACTCCCGGTCGGGCAGCAGGTCGTTGGGAGTGTGAGTCTCGCAGTCGACCAGCACGGTGCCGTACTTGTGGCCCTTGCGGGTGGCGCTCATCGACCCCGAGCACCCGGGGCGTCTCGGCGCACGGATCGGCCAGGGCCAAGGCCAGGGCCAGCAAGGTGGTGCGGCTGACAGGCACCGGCAGCCGGGCCGCGAGGATCGCTGTCACCACGGCGCTGATGGTGGGGGCCTTCTTCCTCGGCTCGTTCTACCTCCAGAACCATCAGGGCCACGGTGCTCTGATGACCGGCGTGCTCCTGCCGGTGGCGCTGGTGACAATGGCCGCCGCTTCCGCTGCCGGACGTGTGATCGGCCGTCTGGGAGCACGGTTGCTGGCCGCGGTCACCCTGGCCGTCGCAGCCGCCGGCTTCCTCGTGCCGGTGCTCTGGTCCGGAACCGCTGCCATGGTCACTGGTGTGAGCATGGCGGCGGCGGGGCTGGGCGCGCTGTTCGTCGTCGCCGTGGCCACCGCGCTGAGCAGCGTCGCTCCCCATGAGGCCGGTGTGGCCTCAGGGATCGTCAGCACCTTCCACGAGTTCGGTGCCTCGGTCGGCGCTGCGGTCGTCTCCAGTGCCGCGGCCTCGAGCATTGCCGTCCGCACCGGCGCCAACGCCGCCTCCGGCTTCGATGACGCGTTCTTCGTCGCCACGGGCGTTGCCGCACTCTCCGCCGTCATCGCCCTGCGGCTGATCCCGTCCAAGCACGAGTAAGCCCGTGCCACCCACCAGGCGTTGGCCACGCGATTGATGCGAGCCCACCCGAAACGAGCGGGCGTAGCGCACGCCCTCGAACTGCCCAACGGAGGCACTGGATGAACAACAGCAAGCGCCGACTCTGGACGGCTGGCATCGCTGCAGGGGGTGTCGGCGCGGCACTGACCGCGGTCCTGCTGATCGGGAACCCGCAGGAGAATGGTGACGACCGGCGGACCGACCGGCAGGAAACGGTGGCCGAACACGGTCAGACCGTGATGCCCTTCGACCTCGAACAGACCACCCACCGTTTCACGGCCACCGAAACGGGCGGGGTCCAGGACGTCGTCGCCGACCAGTCCGACGACGCCAAGCAGATCGGCCTCATACGCACCCATCTTCAGCAGGAGGCCAAAGCGTTCAGCCGGGGAGACTTCGGCGACCCCGCTCAGATCCACGGCGACAGCATGCCGGGCCTGAAGGGACTGCAAGAAGGCTACGAACGCATCGAGGTGCGCTACCGGGAACGACCCGAGGGGGCCACCCTCACCTACGCCACGGACGAGCCTGCGCTGGTCGACGCACTGCACACTTGGTTCAAAGCGCAGCTCAGCGACCACGGGGACCACGCCGAATCCGGCCACTGACCAACGAGCCGAGCACCGAAGCAGACCCATCACCGCGTACACCGCACGATCGGAAGTGGATGGCTTGAGTGACCCTTACGAGCTGAGCGTGGGCGTGCCCTCCGTCGAGGTTTTCCACCGCTTGCGTACCGATGCCGGCCTGTCGGACAAGGACCCCGAGGCGGTGGCGCTCGCCCTGCCCAACACCTGGCACGGGGTGGTCCTCCACCACGATGGATCGTCGACATGTGCGTACGTCCCGCACACCAGGGACGCGGCCTCGGCAGGCGCATCATGGCCGCACTCACCGAGGAACTGGAGCGCCGGGCGCCCGCGACCGCCTACGTCTCGCTGATCGCGGACGGCCCGGCGCCTCCTGTACGAGAAGTTCGGCTTCGCCGACACCGCCGCGCACGAATCGATCGGCATGTACCGCGTGATGGGCGAGTGCCTGGAGCCAGCGGACCGCGGGCGGAGCCGTAGGCGGCTGCCACGACCGTGACCGCTCCGGGGAGGACCTGGCCGGCCCCTCGTCATCGCCGGCCTCGCCGTCAGGAAGGCCGCGACACCTGGCAGGGCAAAGGGTGCCGTGCCCCGACGGCCGCACCCACGAACGCCCTGTCGAACGACGACACGGACCTGTGCGGTTGTGGGCCCGGCTGCGCCTGCTGCTCATGAACGTCTCGTTGGCCGCCCTCACCACCGCCCGGGACGCTGATGCTGGCCAGGAGATCGGCGAGCGGGGGCAACGATGGACTGGACACTGGCGGGAGGGCTGGCCGCCGGCCTGCTGATCGCGACCGTGTCCGCCCCGGTCGGTGTGTCCGGTGCGGTGTTCCTCCTCCCGGTCCAGCTGAGCGTCTTCGGCGTGCCCAACCCGGCGGTAACCCCGACCAACCTGCTGTTCAACGTCGTCGCCGGCCCCGGCGCCCCTTCGGAGCGGGCTGGAGGCGGCGTTCGGCCAGCCAGGCGACCACCGCCCGGTCGAGCGCATCGGCATCGAGGCGGGCCAGGGTGCGGCGGATGGTCGTCTCGCACGGCACCGGCCGGGTGCCGCTCAGCGGGCAGCGGCGCGCGCCGAGACGGTCCAGGACCGCCGGCGGCGCATCGGTGGCCCACTCGCTGATCGCCGGCAGCGAGGTTGCGCCGGTCAGTACCGCGCAGGCCGCCAGCGCCAGCACGTACACCAGGCTATGGCGCCTGCCGCGCGGCTTGCGCGGGTCGGGGACCTCGGCCAACCGGGCCAGCAGTCCGGGCAGTTCGTCCTCGGCGGCGCCAGGCTGACCGCAGAGTTGGTCACGGACGGGCGGGATCGGAGAAGATACGACGGCAGGCACGGACTTCCGTAAGGATCACTGGACTCGACACCCACATGATCTTGGAAGCTCGTGCCTGCTCCACGTTCCGGGCCCACATCAGGACAACCCGCTCAACCCGCAACTACGTCAAAGCCCTGGTATTCCTACTGCCCGCCTACTCTCCCGACCTCAACTCGGTCGAGTGGGTATGGGCGCACGTCAAGCGCAGCCTGGCCGACCTCGCCGAGGTGGCCCTCGACCGGCTCGAGGCCCTCGTACGCAACCAACTCAAACGCCTTCAGTACCGGCCCGAAACTCTCGACGGCTTCATAGCGGGCACTGGCCTGGCTCTCGACGAGCCAGCGTCACCCTGACGCGCCGAAGTCCGTAAAGAACTTATGGACGCGGGAGACGAACCATTCGGGTTGTGCCAGGTGCGGATAGTGCGTGCGCTTCGGTGCCTGCTCGGCCACGGCGGCGGGGATGCGGTCGGCGAGCCAGTCGGCGTAGTCACCACCGGGGTCCGTTCCATGCAAAGACAGGTACGGGACACCAGGCGGGAGACTCGTGGTCCGTCGAGACCACGCTGCCAGGGTGTCAGCGTCCCAATCAAGCAACGGGGTCCAAAAACCGCTGAACACGTCCTGGTCGAGGGTGCGGCGGCGCTCGATGTCGGCCACGAGCACAGAATCCAGCTCACCGTACAGCGAGGCGAAAACCGTGCGAACGAAGTCCGCGAAGCCCTCTCCCCGCACAGCGATGGCTATCTCCGCAGGCAGCGGGCCGACCCGCAGCGACTGGTCAACGTTGACCACACCACGGGTCGGATAACGAGCTGCGTAGGCAGTCGCAATCACCCCACCGAGGGAATGGCCGACGACGAACGGGGGCTGGTCCCCAGTCAGATCCTCGCCCAGCGACTCGATCAGATGGTGGATGTCCTCCACCGACTCGTCAATCCCGAACGGCGAGGTCCGAGGCGAGTCTCCGTGGCCGCGCAGGTCGACGCGCAGCACGCGGAAGTGCTGCTGCAGGCAGACAGGGGCCCAGAACCTTCGGTTCTCGGTGATGCCGTGGACTGCCACGAGTAGCGGTCCCGTGCCGTTGAGGTCGTGGGCCAGCTGATTGTGTTCCTGGCTCATGGAATGCTCCCGGAGTTGATCGAAATGGATCTGTATCTTGTTAAGATTTACTTTCATGCAATTGGACCTGAATCTGCTGACCGTGCTGGACGCCCTGCTCGAAGAGGGCAGCGTGATGGGTGCAGCCGAGCGGCTGCACCTGTCCTCGCCCGCGGTGAGCCGCACGCTCGGCCGACTTCGTACCGTCACCGGGGACGACATCCTGGTGCGCACCGGTCACTCGATGAGTCCCACCCCGTACGCGGTCTCGGTACGAGAAGACGTGCACCGGCTGGTCAGAGAAGCGCACGAAGTGCTCTCGCCGGTCCGCGAGTTGGACCTGGCCCAGCTGGATCGCACCTTCACGATCCAGTGTCACGACGCGGTGGCCGCGTCACTGGTACCGGTACTGGTCGGGAGGATCCAGCAGCGGGCGTCCGGGGTGCAGTTGCGGGTGCTGGCGGAGAACTCCGTCGACACTGACGACCTGCGACGCGGCCGCGTCGATCTGGAACTCGGTGGCGGCAGGCCTGGTCTGCCCGAATTCCGGTCCGAGCCGCTCGGCGAGGATCGGCTCGTCGTGGCGATGCGCGCGGACCACCCTTGTGCCGCCGGACTCGACCTGGCCTCCTACGCGGCGCAGTCGCATGTGGTGATCTCCAGGCGTGGCCGCCTCACCGCGCCGATCGACGACGTGCTGGCCGCCGCAGGCCTGCGGCGCCGGGTGGTCGCGGCGGTGGCGACGGTGTCCACCGCCCTGCAGATCGCCGCCCGCGGTGATGCGCTGGTCACCTGCACGGCGATCCTCGGCCGCCCGCTCATCGAGGCGTTCGGGCTCCTCACCCGGCCGTTGCCGATCGAGTCCCCGGCGTCGACGATCAACTGCAACTGGCACCAGCGCTACGATTCCGACCCCGCCCACGCCTGGCTCCGCGAGCAGGTCCGGGCGTCGATCGAGGAGATCACCGCCTGCTGACCACTCCGCCTACTCCGCCATCCGCCTACTCCGCCAATGGCAGGGCCACAGCACCGGAAAAACCAGGCTCCTCGGCTTCGTCGAGCATCGCCGCAGCGACGGTTTCCCGGCTGACCTTCGCGCCGAGGTCGAAGGGAGGCGCGGCCTCCAGGCCGACCGTGCGCCGACGGGGGCTTTCCGGCCCGTCAGCGAGCATCCCGGCGTGGAAGACGGTGCCCCCGGCCGCGAGAACGGTGTTGTCGGCTTCGACTTTGTTCGCGAGCCGGTCGCCCAGCACCTTGGCGAGCACGACCGCGCCCTCCCCCGCCACTTCGGCCGACTTGCCCGTGCCGTAGGCACCGAGCCAGATGACGCGTCGCGGTCCGGCGGCGACGACGGCCCGGGCGCCGGCCAGGAGAATTCCGGCCCGGTCCGTGCCGAGCGCGGAAAGGACAACGGAATCCCCACCCACGACGGCGGCGATACTGCCCGCGTCGTTCACGTCGCCCGCCACTTTGCGCAGGTTGGGGGAGTCGGGCAGGGCGATCCGCTCGGGATCACACGCGATGGCGGTCACGGTGTGACCACGCCGCAGCGCCTGTCGGGTGAGGGCGATTCCGGTCTGGCCGGAGGCCGCGAGGACGGTGAGGTTCATGCCGGGAACGTTAGGGAGTCCGTCACTTGGCATCAAGTGCAAGTATCTGACTTGATAAGTTACTCAGACGCAATCACTTCGGGGTGAGGAGCGGAGTGTGCCGCGTGGGAACCTGTGTGGCATTCGGGATGAACACCGGGACCTGCCACGGATATTCACCGTTGCCGAGGTGGATCTGTGGCAGCTTGGGCTCCTCCCAGATGTCAGACATGGGTTCTCGCGGGGTGTGCGACGACCGGCAGTCGAGACGGTTTTCCGTGGTCCGCCAACCTGTGTGCACAGCAGAGCGGCGGCGGACACCATCTGCCTGCCGTCGCCGCTCGGGCGGGTTTCGATCGATTGCCTGTAGAACGCGGTGTTCACGGTGACCAGGACGACGTTGGCCACCGAGCCGCCGTTGCCAAAGGTCCCCAGTGGCCCGGTCGCCGAGACGTCGACACGGCGCGCCACCAGTCGACATGGCGCGTAGCGCGGCAATCCACTGCGGACGGGGTCTGGGTTCGGCAGAGCTGTCGTCACCATGAACGACGAGTCCTGGCTGCGCGAGCCCTTCGGGCAAGGTCATCGTCGTGTGTGCTGTCACGGACACGCGGCATGCAGCGTGCCGGCGCGCACCTCGAGTCAAATGCATGTGAGTAAATCTTGTATTGATCAAAGTGCATTTGAAGCAATCAGTGGCTGCTCGTAGTGTCGAGACGTGCCTCCGGCCGCACCTCGCGGATGAAGGAAGCCCTTGCCTACCGCATCGGTACTCACTGACGAGCCGGCAATGCAACTCCCGCCATGAGCCTTCAGACACACTGCCCGTCTCGGCGGCGACCCCGGCACCCCCGTCCGTCAACGCGAAGGAGTAAAGAAGTTGTCCAGGAAATCCACGGTGATCGTCGGCGGCGGCCTGGTAGGACTGACAGCCGCGGCCTCGCTCCAACTCATCGGCCACGACGTCATCGTGCTGGAACAGGCACCGCGAATTCGCGCCGTCGGCGCCGGAATCGGCCTGTGGGCCAACGCGCTACGGGAGTTCGACCACCTCGGCATCGGCCCCGCAATCCGTGACATGGGCATCGAACAGAACACATGGTTCTTCACCCCTGCCGGCGATCCGGTCCGCGCACCTGGTCACACCGACAGCGATCACCAGTTCCTCCTCGTACCGCGCCCCGAGTTGAACAATCTTCTGGCCGACACCATCGGTCGCGACCGAATCCGCCTCGACGCCCACGCGACCGGATATACCGAGACCGCATCGGACGTCGTCGTGCACCTCGCCAGCGGCGAGACACTTCGCGCAGATCTACTGATCGGCGCGGACGGCGTCCACTCAAACGTACGCAAGCAGCTGGTGCCGGGGAGCGACACCGTAACGCACTCCGGCCACTACGCCTGGCGCGCGATCGTGCCGACCGGCAACCAGAACTCGGAGGCCACCGTACTCACTGTCGGCCACCGCCGAACCCGCGGCGGATACGCCAGGATCGCTCGCGATCGGACCATGTGGATGGTCAACCAGTTCGACGCCGGACCGCTCACCGGAAGCAAGCGCGACCGGTCACTGGAACGCGCACGGAATCTGGCCGAAGCGGGATGGAACGACGAACTCCTGTCCCTGATCGCCGAAACACCGGAGGAATCCATCCTGGAGAACCAGGTCACGCTGGTCCCGGAACTGCCCCGTTGGACCAGCACGCGCGTCGCTCTGATCGGCGACGCCGCGCACGGACTGTCCCCCCACATCGCTTCCGGCGGCACTCTCGGTATCGAAGATGTCGGCGTCCTGCGCAGCAGCCTGACAGCCGAGGCCGACCTGGAAAAGGCCCTCACCACCTACGAGCACGCCCGCAGCGCCCGCTTCGATACGGTCCGCGAGCACTCCGCTGCCGTCGAACATGCCGACGACGCAGTCGAATTCGCGCAACGCTACGCCGCGTTCAGCCACTGGATGCTCACCACGGCACCCGCCACCTGACACCGGCCGACGGGAGAACCTGCTCGCTGCCCAGGCGGCCGCCACGCCAACCCGAACCCTGCACCAAAACCATGGGAGACCGAGCATCCGCCACCCCATCAGCAGCTCCAAGAATTAGGGAATCACCCATGAATTTCCATATCCATATGACAGGAGGCGAGTAGCAGATGCCGGACTGGATAAACCTCGCAGAATCTTTGATAGCGTCGCCTGCGCTCTACGCCGTACTCATCGCGGTATCCTTACTCGACTCTTTCCTCCCGTTAATCCCGAGTGAACCCGTCGTGATCCTCGCAGGCGTCGTCGGCGCAACCGGGCAGACGAATATCATGCTTGTCATCGCTGCTACGACGGTCGGCGCCTTTCTCGGCGACCTCGTTCCCTACTTCATCGGCCGGTTGATGGGGCAACGCGTATTAAAGCGCCTGCCAGTTGGCACCAAGCGCCGGAAGGCGTATGACTGGTTCGAGCGCGAACTCGAATCACGCGGCGGTTTTGTACTCGTCTCCACGCGATTCATTCCGGTCGGACGCTATCTCGCCACAGGAACGGCGGGGGTAGTGAGATACCCGCTGCGCAGGTTCATGCTGTATGTTGCAATTTCCACCTCCACATGGAGTGCCTATACCGCACTGTCGGGATACCTCGGCGGTGTCTTCTTCCAGGAGAATGCGCTCCTTGCTGTCGCCGTCGGCGTCGGGCTCGCGTTTGCGGTAACCGGTGCGGTGGAGTTCTCGCGATATATACGGCGCCGCAAGAATCCGATCAAGCCAGATGATGTCGTTTCCGAATATCTTTGAGGCGCCATACCGAAAGCGCCCAGGAGGGTGGGGCGGGTCGTGCGAGACGTTTGTCGTAGTCTCGGGGAAGTTAATAGGAGAGTTGGGCCCTTTTTCGGTTTCGGGCCTTGACTCTTCTGTTTGGGAGGGGTCGGGGCCTCTCGTGTTTGCGGGTGGCCTGGGTGAGGGCCTGCCCGCGGGATGTCGAGTCGCGGCGGGCAGGCCCTCCGAGC
>NZ_JBHVDX010000187.1:0-20940 GCF_042802555.1 Streptomyces sp. NPDC057474
GGCCCCCCGCCCGCCCCACCAGGCCAGGGGCGCCAAGGGCGGACACGGGCGGACAGCGGTTATCGGGTGCGCCGGGGCGCTCTCCGCGCCCGCTCCTGGAGAGGAGGGACGGGCGGGCCGAGGGTCACCCCCGGCCCGCCCGCCGGTGTTCTGCTTCCCCAGGTTCTCTAGATCGTCACCCCGTCGATCTGCAGCGTCTGTACCGCACCCGCCGCGAACGGCACCGCCACCGACTTGCCGCTCAGGCGGGTGTCCGAGTAGGCGCGGTAGCGGTCGCTGCCGCCCGAGGTGTGCGTGTTCCAGCGGGGGACCAGGCCGTTCGTGCCGCCGGTCACCGTCGTGAAGCCCGAGAGGTTGAAGGTGAAGGTCTGGGCGGAGGTGGCGGTGTTGATCGCCACGATCACCAGGCGCTTCGCCGCCGCGTCGTACGCCGCCGCCGTGTAGCTGGAGCCCGCGTCCAGGATCGTCATGCCTGGGCGGATGTGGCGGCTGAACTGTGCCATTACGTAGTACTTGGTCTGGACTGTCGTCGGTTGGAGGGTGTTCGCGTCGTACGCGATCATCGCCCAGCCCGCCGTCGGGTCCATCACCTGCCAGTAGACCCAGGCCGTGGGGTGCAGCCAGCGGAAGTCGTAACAGAGGTTGCGGGCGAGGGTCCAGCCCGTGCCGTCGCTGTCGCCCGTTTCCGAGTTCCAGAGTTTCTTGCCGGAGGTGGTGACCACGTCCGTGTAGAGGAGGTCGCGGCGGCCGCCCGCGCCCTGGTAGCCGTGTACGTTCACCTGGCTGACCAGGGCCTTCGTGGAGGAACCGAAGGAGTTCCACGTCGAGCGGGCCGTGTCGATGTTCGTTTCGTCCGAGGCTGCGATGCGCACCGACGTCAGGCCGCGTGCGTCCAGCTCGCTGCGCATGTACGGGAGTACGGCCGCCTGGACCGCCGGGTCCATGTGGCAGCCCTCCTGCGTGCCGGTCGCCGTCCACCACGACGCCGCCGGCTCGTTGAAGGGGTCGACCGTCGCGAAGTTCACGCCCCAGTTGTTCTTCGCGCGAAGGGCGACCGCCGCCAGGTGGGAGGCGTGCTGGCGGTAGTTCCAGGTCTGGAGGTTGTTGCCGCCGCCGGATGCGCCCGAGGGGTTGTGGTTCGAGCACATCCACCACATGGGGGAGTTGGCGAAGAGTTCCGTGGTCGCGCCTCGGGACACCGCCTTCGTCAGGGCCGCGCGTTGGTTCGCGTCCGCCGTCCAGTCCCAGGCGGAGGAGTTCGGGTCCTCGTTGTTCCAGTCCTGCCAGAAGCCCTCGATCTGCTTGAACGCGGGGATGTTCGCCGACTCGACCATGGTCGAGCCCTCCACCGTGTTCCAGCTGCTCGCGCCGAGGTTGTAGCGGGCGATGTTCATGCCCAGGCCGGGGAGGGCCGTGCCGTTGTACGTCGTCGTCTTGGTGGTGAACCACAGGTCGGCGAAGTCGTCCCGGGCGCCGAAGACGTTGGCCCACCAGGCGAGGGAGGTGCCCCAGCCCTCCCAAGTGCCGTACTTGGTGGCCGGGTTGATGGCGATGGTCGCGTCCGCGTGGGCGGTGCCCGTGCCGAGGGCGGTGCCCACGACCGCGCCGCCGGCGGCGGCCAGGAGGGCTCTGCGGCCGAAGGCCGTCGGGGGGCCTTGGGTGGTCGGGGTCTTCGCGGTCGGTCTCGCCTGGTCGCCCTTGGGGTCGGGGGATGCGGTCATGTCAGCTCCGGGGGATGCGGGTGCCGAGGGGAGGGAAAGGGAAGGGTGGGGTTGGGGGACCGGCCACCTTCCGAACTGCTCAGGACAGACAACTGCTCAGTGGGGACATCGGAAGAG
This sequence comes from Streptomyces sp. NPDC057474, assembly GCF_042802555.1. NCBI lineage: Bacteria > Bacillati > Actinomycetota > Actinomycetes > Kitasatosporales > Streptomycetaceae > Streptomyces > Streptomyces sp. NPDC057474. The sequence goes on from NZ_JBHVDX010000187.1 coordinate 1,839, forward strand.
TCAGGGGTGAGTGGTGAGGTTGTCGAGAGGTGTGACAGCGCTTTCTGCTAATTCTTTCAAGGGTTGTGAGAAGGGGAGATGAAAGTCGCCCAGCCACACGTACGTGCACGTACGTGGTCGACCGGACGCTCCCGCGGACCGAGCCCGGCCGCGTACACCTCCACGTACCGCCTCGTAATCCGGTGGAGGCTGCGCTCGGTGCGGCTCAGATGAGAGCATGTGTGCGAGTACGTCAGAGAAGGCAGAGCAGAGAGAGGGGAGCGCCGTGATCCGGAGTTGGGTCAGTCCGCGTCCCGCCGCGATGCTTCTGCTGCTCCTCTTCGAGGTCGCCGTCCTCGACACCGGCACGCTCTCCGCGGCCGTCGCCTTCGCCGCGACCGCCGCGGCCGGCTCCGCGTTCGCCGCCTGCGCGCTGATCGCCTCGCGCTGCGCGCCCGTCGTACCCCGGACGCGCGTACGGACGGCCATACGGGACCGTGAGCGCCGTACGGCGTTCCTGCCCCAACGCGATCCCGACGCACGTGGCCGTACGCGGCCCCGGGCGCCCGGACGTGCCCTCCTGACGGCCACCGCGTAGGGCACGCTCCCAGCCACCTGACGTACCTCACGTACCTGACTGCACGTGCCCTTTCCGCGGGCCGTCGCGCCATGCCCCAGTCACCGGACGACGTCGCCGAACGACTTCACCGAACGACATCACCGGGTGACCACTTCCTGGCACGACGAGACCCCTGGAGGGCTCACACCCATGTCCGTTTTCGCCGACCTTGTCGCGCACCTCGCCGATCTGCTCCAGCCGCTGTTCCACGCCTCCGCGACGGCCGTCGCGATCGTCCTGTTCACGGCGCTCGTACGACTGCTCGTGCACCCCCTGTCCCGGGCGGCGGCGCGGGGGCAGCGGGCGCGGATCGCCCTGCAGCCGCAGATCGCGGAGCTGCGGAAGAAGCACGCGAAGAACCCGGAGAAGCTGCAGAAGGCCATGCTGGAGCTGCACACGAAGGAGAAGGTGTCGCCGCTGTCCGGCTGCCTGCCCAGCCTCTGCCAGCTGCCGGCCTTCTTCCTCCTCTACCACCTGTTCTCCAACCGGACGATCGGCGGCGAGGCCAACGCCCTCCTCACCCACCGGCTCTTCGCGGCCCCGCTCGGTGACCGCTGGGCCGACGCGTTGTCCGAGGGCGGCGTGTTCGGGGCGCAGGGGCTCGTCTACATGGGGTTGTTCGTGATCGTCGCGGGGGTCGCGGCCTTCAACTTCCGCCGCACGAAGCTGATGATGGCGGCGGGTACGGCCGGGATGCCGGCCGTGTCGGACGAGCAGGTGCCCGGGATGGCGGCGAGCATGGGGGCCGTCAGCAAGTTCATGCCGTTCATGTCCTTCTTCACGCTGGTCAGCGTGGCGGTGGTGCCGCTGGCGGCCGCGTTGTACGTGGTGACCAGTACGACGTGGAGCGCGGTGGAGCGGGCGATGCTCTATCCCCTGCCTTCGGCCGGGGCTGCCCCGGGCGCGTCGGCAGCGGCTGCCGGCCGGTAGACCGGCCTGGGGCGGCGACGGGAGCGGTCCAGTCCGTGAACCGGGTATTGCGGAGTGGACCGTGACCTTGGACGATCGACCAGTCCTCCGATGGCTGCACCCATCGGTCGGGCGGCGGACGATCGAGGGAGATGGCGACCATGAAGCTGCTGCGAGTCGGTACGGCGGGTGCGGAGCGGCCCGCGCTGCTCGACGCCGAGGGAGTCCTCCGGGACCTGTCGGGGGTCGTGCCGGACATCGACGGCGCGCTGCTCGCGGACGAGGCGGCGCTCGGGCGGGTCCGGGAGGCCGCCGAGAGCGGTGAGCTGCCCGTCCTGGACGCGGCGGGGCTGCGGATCGGGCCGCCGCTCGCCCGGATCGGCAAGATCGTCTGCATCGGGCTCAACTACCACGACCACGCGCGCGAGACGGGGGCCGAGCCGCCCGCCGAGCCGGTGATCTTCTTCAAGGCGGCGGACACGGTGGTCGGGCCCAACGACACGGTGCTGGTGCCGCGCGGGTCGACCAAGACCGACTGGGAGGTCGAACTCGCGGTCGTGATCGGGCGTACGGCCCGGTACGTCGAGTCGCGTGAGGCGGCGCTCGCGCATGTCGCCGGGTATGCCGTGTCGCACGACGTGTCCGAGCGGGAGTTCCAGCTGGAGCGCGGCGGTACGTGGGACAAGGGCAAGAACTGCGAGACGTTCAATCCGTTGGGGCCGTGGTTGGTGACTGCGGATGAGGTTCCCGATCCGCAGAAGCTCGGGCTGCGGTTGTGGGTCAACGGGGAGTTGAAGCAGGACGGGACTACCGGGGAGCAGATCTTCGCGGTGAGTGAAGTCGTGCGGTACGTCAGTCAGTTCATGACGCTTTATCCCGGGGATGTCATCAATACGGGGACGCCGGCGGGGGTGGCTCTGGGGGAGCCTGAGCCGAAGCCGTTCCTTCGGGCCGGGGCTGTGGTCGAGCTGGAGATTGAAGGGCTCGGGCGGCAGCGGCAGGAATTCAAAGACGCGTAGGCGCTCCGCTGGGGTGTCGGGTGCCTGAGCTTGACTCTGTCGGGGATCTTGGAGTTTGCCGGTGCGCCTGCATGATCAGCGGGCATGCTCGTGGCTGTTTCGAAAGACCGATGCAGTTGTCGAGGTGTCTGTTGTCGCTCCGTCCCCGTTCCGGTGAGCAAGTCCCGTCTCTGACCGCGCGGATCGCGCGGGCGAGCAATCCGGGCGGTACGACGGCGATGTGGGTGAGAGACCGCCTCGACGGGTTGTGGTGTGACGAGGACTTCGCCGACTGGTACCCGCGTGACGGTCGTCCGGGCCTGTCGCCCGCCCAGCTGGCCACTGTCTGCGTGCTGCAGTTCCTGCTCGGCCTGTCGGACCGTCAGGCTGCGGAAGCGGTCCGCTGCCGCATCGACTTCAAGTACGCCATGGCCCTGGAGCTGGACGATCCCGGCTTCCACCACAGTGTGCTGGCCGACTTCCGCGACCGTCTCGCCGAGGGCGACCGCGCCGACCGCCTCCTCGACCTCGCACTGGCCCGTCTCAAGGAGGCCGGGCTGGTGCGTGAACGCACCACGCAGCGCACCGACTCCACCCACGTCCTGGCCGCGGTGCGCGACCTGACCCGGCTGGAACTGGTCACCGAGGCCGTCCGCGCCGTCCTGGAAGAAGTGGCCCGCACCGCTTCGCACCTGCTGGCCGGCCTGGTCGATGAGGACTGGGGGCGCCGCTACGGCCGTCCGGTCCGTCTGGGCAGGAACCCCACCCGGCCCAAGACCAGGATCCTCGCCGCCGGCGACGACGCCTGCCGGCTGCTGGAACGCCTCCATCAGCACGGACCCGGCTACCGGCCCGGCCCACAGGCCGAGGCGCTGCGGCGGATCGTCGTGCAGAACTACTACCGCGACGCGGCAGGCCGCCTGCGCTGGCGCACCGCCGACGACGGCGGGCTGCCGCCCTCCTCGTCGACGGTCGTCTCTCCTTACGACACCACGGCGCGTTACGTCCGCCATGGGCACATCATCAGCTGGAAGGGGTTCGCCGCGCATGTCACCGAGACGTGTGCCTCCGTCAGCGTCAACGTGATCACGGACGTGGCCACCACCTCGGCTGCCACAAACGACGGGCAGGCCCTGCCCGGCATCCACACCCGCCTGGCGCGTCGCGGGCTGCTGCCCGCCGAGCACCTGGTCGACGGCGGCTACACCTCACTGGTCCACCTGGAACGAGCCAAGCGCGAACACCAGATCACCATCAGCGGGCCGCTGCCGGGCAACCCCACCCGCCAGCACCGCAAGAATGAGGGCTTCGACCGGGACGACTTCCACATCGACTTCGACCGCCGCCAGGTCACCTGCCCCCAGGGCCAGGTCAGCGCGGGCTGGCACGGCCCCTACCCGACTTCCTCGCCCACCGCCGCCCCGCTGATCGTGGCCCGGTTCACCAAGAGCCAGTGCCGCCCCGGCCCGGCCCGCACCCGCTGCACCACCACCGCCGACAGCGCCCGGACCGTGGGCTTTCCCCCACGAGAACTCCGCGACCTGCAACTCCGCGTCCGCGCCGAGCAGCAGACACCCCACTGGAAGACCCGCTACGCGGTCCGCTCCGGAGTCGAGGGCACCATCAACGAGTTCGCCCACGGACACGGAATGCGCCACTGCCGCTACCGAGGACAGCCGAAAACCCACCTGCAACACGTACTCACAGCCATCGCCGTGAACATCGAACGACTCAGCAGCCAGTCAGCGACCGCGGAACTCTCTTCGCCGAGACCGCCGACCGCCTTTCAGAGCTTCCTCGACCAGAACGAGATCCCCCGGTCAAAGTCCTGGCGAACCCTCGGAACCTGAGCCCGACCATCCAAGATCCCCGACAGAGAGTCAAGCTAAGGGGCGGGTACGTCGAGGAGGGTGTTCATCGGCCTGTGGTCGCTCAGGTCCCAGTCGAGGTCGAAGTGGTAGGAGGCCATGGTCGCGTAGCCGGACTGCATGTCCTCGTAGTCGAGCTTCGAATAGTCGCGTTCGGGGTCGATATGAGTGTTGATCTTCTCGGCGTTCTCGTGGCGGTCGGCGTGCAGGTAGTAGAACGCGTCGATGTAGTGGTGCTCGCGGAGCATCTTCGCGACGTACATCCCGTCCTCCAGAGCGAAGGTGGTGCCGAACCCTGTGAGGGGGTCGGCTGCGTGCACCGCGTCCCCGATGAGAGCGACCCTGCCCTGGGACCAGGCGGGCAGAGGGGGAAGGTGAAAGACCTGGGTGGGAGCGATCCGGGTGGAGGCGGCCACGATGTCGGCAATGAGCGGCGGGTGGGGACGCAGCCCCTCATTCAGTTGCTTGAGCAGGGTGTCCTGGTCAAGCAGTTCGAAGCTCTTGGCGGGGATCTTGCGTGTGCTCCTGCCCATGAGAAGCCAGGTGATCTGGCTGGCGTTGAGGGGGTCGTCCCGGTAGGCCAGACACATCAGGTCGCCGGCGTGGTACATCAATGAGGAGCCACGCTCCAACTCCGCCTTGAGGCTTTCCTCCAGGCCGTGGGTTTCGGCCCGGCCGTAGATGCTCCACCCCTGGGCGTGCTGTAGCCGTGCGTGCGGGAAGATCAGGGAGCGGGTGATCGAGCCGCGTCCTTCGGCGCCGATCAGCAGGTCTCCCTCGGCCCGGGAGCCGTCCGTGAAAGTGGCGACCACCGACTCGGGCTGCTGGTCCAGCTGGTGCAGGCGCTTGCCGTAGACGATCTCCACGCCTCGGCGCCGGGCCTCGGCCAAGAGGATGCGTATGAAGGTGGACCGGTCGATGCACCTGTGCTCCATCGACTGGCCGATGTCCGTGTCCATCGGCGTGTACTCGATCTCCTTGCCGGAGGGGCCGCCGACGGTGAAGAACCGCTCGGGCATCGGCATGCTGTGGCGGCGCACCTCCTCCAGCAGACCGATGCGGGCCAGGACCCGCTGACCGTGCTCGCCGATGGCGAAGCTTGCCCCGGCGTCGACGTGTTCGGGCTGCGCCTCGTAGACGGTGGCCCGGATACCGGCCATGTTCAAGCAGGTCGCTGCCGTCAGGCCCGCGACCCCGGCTCCGACGACCAGTACGTGGTCGGTCTTGCTCATGCTTTCTCCGTTCCAGGGCGCGTGCGCGCACCTCGGCGTGTGGAGGGGTCGCTCGGTCCGCGACACCTCCAACGGAACGGAACTGTTCCACATGGGATAGCTTCATGTCATGTTGAACGAACGAGAAGACATGCTGCGCGCAGCGGCCGATTTCATCGGCCGACGGCCAAACGCCACCCAGGACGAGATCGCCCGCGCCTTGGGCGTCGGACGGACCACGCTGCACCGGCACTTCACGGGGCGCGCGGAACTCATGAAGACGCTGACCGACATGGCCGGCGAAAAGTTGCGGCAGGCGATCGAGAGAGCCCGGCCGACAGAGGGGGACTGCACCGCGGCAGTGCGACGCCTGGTCGAGGCCACCGCGGAGAGCGCCCCCTACGTGGGGCTCCTCTACGCCCTCACCCAGGACGACATCGAGACCGACCCGCATCCGGTGTGGACGGAGGTCGACCAGGCCGTGGTCGGTCTGTTCGAACGCGGCCAGGCCAGCGGGGAGTTCAGTACGCGCATGACCGCGGCCTGGATGGCCGAGGCGTTCTACAGCCTCATGGCCGGCGCTCTCTGGGCCGTCGAAAGCGGCCGGTGCGCCCCACGCGACTTCACACACATGGTGACCCACATGCTGCTCTCCGGAGTGGGCAACCACGGAACAGACAGGCAGAACACGTGACCTCCACCCTCAACCAGGCACCTCGAACCGGCCTCAGGCGCTGGCTCGCCCTGGGCGTCCTCGTCCTGACCGTCCTGATGATCGTGATCGACGGCACCGTCCTGGCGGTGTCGATCCCCTTCATCAGCGAGGACCTCAACGCCACCTCCACACAGATGCTGTGGATAGGCGACATCTACTCCTTCGTCCTGGCCGGCCTGTTGGTCAGCATGGGCACCCTGGGCGATCGCATCGGCCGCAAGAAGCTGCTGCTGATCGGCGCGACGGCCTTCGGCGCCGCCTCGCTCATCGCCGCCTTCGCCCCCAGCGCAGAAGCGCTCATCGCCGCCCGCGCCCTGCTCGGCGTGGCCGGAGCGACCCTGATGCCCTCCACGCTGTCCCTGATCCGGGCGAGCCCACTCCCCGCCCAGGAGCGGGGCGTCCTTGCTCCTCTGGCGTGAGTAGTTGCGGGACATCCGACCGTCTCGCACTGTACCGACGCTGCATGCTCCGGGGCCGACTTCGTGGCCTGCGGGGTGAGGCACCTGTCAACAGACCGACTGGCCTGCTTAGCCGTCCATATGGTCTGTTAAGTTGTTCGGTATGACTGATCTGAAACTGGCGCCGCGGCTGGCCGGCCCCCGCGAGTGGGCCGCGCTTGTCGTGCTGGTGCTCGTTGTAATGCTGCTCGCCATCGACGGCACGGTGCTGTATCTCGCCGTTCCGTCGCTGACGGCTGATTTGTCGCCGACGTCCACCGAGGTGCTGTGGATCGGTGACATCTACGCATTCGTGCTGGCCGGGCTGCTGATCACGATGGGCAATGTCGCCGACCGGATCGGCCGCAAGCGCCTCCTGCTGATGGGGAGCGCGGCGTTCGGCGCGGCTTCCGTGCTCGCGGCGTTCGCGCCGAACGCGGAGGCGCTGATCGCGGCCCGGGCCCTGCTCGGTGTGGCCGGGGCCACGCTGATGCCCTCGACCTTGTCGATCGTGCGTTCCATGTTCCTCGACCCCGTGCAGCGGACCCGCGCGATCGCGCTCTGGTCGGTCGGTGCCACCGCGGGGGCTGCTCTCGGGCCGCTGGTGGGCGGTGTACTGCTGGAGAACTTCTGGTGGGGGTCGGTGTTCCTGATCAACGTGCCGATCATGGTGCTGGCGCTGGTCGGCGGATGGTTCCTGCTGCCGGAGTCCCGCGGCACCGCCGGCCACCGCATCGACCTGGCCTCCTCGGCGCTCTCGATCCTGGCGATCGTGCCTTTGGTCTACGCGGTCAAGCGCTGGATCGGCAGCGGACCCGACCTGCTTGTGCTCGTTGCCGCCGTCGTGGGGCTGCTGGCCGGATGGGTCTTCCTGCGCCGGCAGAAACGCCTCACGGTTCCGTTGCTGGACGTCTCGCTGTTCCGGATCCCGGCCTTCGCCGGCGCCGTCGGTGCGAACGCGCTGGCCATCTTCGCCTTTCTCGGACTGCTCTTCTTCTTCTCCCAGTACCTGCAGATGGTGCGCGGCTACGGGCCCCTGAACGCCGGTCTCGCCGAGCTGCCCGCGACCCTCGCCTCCATCGCCGTGATCGCCGTGATCGGCTTCCTGGTCGTCCGGCTGGGCGCCGGGCGCTCCATCGGCTTCGGTCTCGGTCTGGGGGCGCTGGGCCTGGTGGGGATCGGCGCGACCGCGCCCTGGGCGTCCTACTGGGGGCTGGGAGTCTCACTGGCCGTCCTGGGTCTGGGGATCGGGATCGCGATGACCCTGACGACCGACGCGGTGGTCAGTACCGTGCCCAAGGAGCGGTCGGGTGCCGCGGCCGCCATCGCGGAGACCGGGTACGAACTCGGCGGCGCCCTCGGCATCGCGGTCCTGGGCTCGCTGCAGACGGCGATGTACCGCTCACGGCTGGAGTTGCCCGGCGACCTGGGCGCGCGGGAACGCGCCGCCGTGCACGAGTCGCTGGCCTCGGTACAGGCCACGGTCGATGACGGTACGGTCATCGCTGCCGCGCGGAACGCGTTCGCCTCGGCGATGCAGACGACGTCGTTCATCGCGGCCGTCCTGCTGCTGGCCGCCGCCGTGATCGCCTGGCGGGTCATCCCGTCGGCACGCGTGACGGAGGTGCGCCATGACGCCGCCTGAGCGAAATCTGGTACGCGACCGCGAGCGTACGCGCCGCGCGGTCCTGGAGGCGGCGGAGCAGGCGTTCGAGCAGCGCGGGGCCAAAGCCAGCCTGGCCGAGATCGCGGAGATCGCCGGAGTCACCAAGAGCGGGCTGATGCACCACTTCCGGACCCGGGAGGAGCTGATCGGCCAGGTGATCGAGCACACCGTCAGCCGGGCCTGGGAAGAGGTCCGCGCCCATATCGATCTCGCCGAGAACCGCCCCGGCAAGTTCACCCGCGGATACGTACGCGCCTGCACCGGCTCAAGCGCGTACCTGACCCGTGTCTTCAGCCCCAGCGGCCTGCTCGCCGCACTGGGCACCCTGGGGGCCGCGCCGTCAGCCGCAGCGCTCCAGGAGACCGACGCACGCGCCTGGAACGAGGCGTTCGACGCCGACGGCCTGCCACCAGGGCGAACCCTGGCCATCCGCTACGCCGCCGACGGACTGATCGCCGCGGTGAACACCCCGTACCTGACCCCCGACCAGCTCGCCCGAGCACGTGAGGAACTCCTGGCGCTCACCGAAGTGGGACAGCCGTGAAAGCCAGGGCATCGAGGAGCGGGCCGGCCTCCAGATCCCGAAACAGCCTGCCGACAGCCGGTCGCTCGGCGCCCGTGAGGTACCCCAAAAAACTGTCCGGCCCAGCGCTCAGCGCGCCCGACCACGAACCCGCGACCGACCCCGGTTTCCACGAACCTGCTGAAGGGGCCGAGAAATGAGTCTCGCCGCCGCTGCCAACGAGAACCTGGCGCACCAGCAATGTGCTGATCTATTCGTCGATGGCCGTCTACACCCTGGCACGGAGTCCCCGGAAGTGCCCGGCGTCGTCATCGCGCGGAACGCGGGCCAGCGGGTAGGCGACGCGATCGCTGTTACTGACTTCGGCTCGTTAGAGTGACGTTGGGGCGCCGAGGGTCAGGCCGGTGCCGGCTATGAAGCCGTCGAGGGTGTCGGGCCGGTATTGCAGGCGCTTGAGCCGGTTGCGGACGAGGGCCTCGAGTCGGTCGAGGGCGACGACGGCGAGGTTGGCCAGGCTGCGTTTGACGTGGGCCCAGACCCACTCGACGGGGTTGAGGTCGGGCGAGTAGGCAGGCAGCAGGAACACCGTGAGCCATGCACGCTCGGTGATCAGCTCGCGTATGGCATGGGAGACGTGGGTGTTCAGGCGGTCCCAGACCAGCACGATCGGCGCCTTGACGAGCTGGTGGATGCCGTCGATCAGCGCGATGAAGTCGCGCTCGCCCATGCTGCGGCGTTTGCCCTTGCCCGCGGGGTGGGTGCGCAGGCGGTGGCACAGCCTGGTGCGGGAGCCGGGCCGCATGGCGATCAGTCCTGCCACCGACAGGCGTCCCGAGCGTCGCCCGCTCACCGTCACCTGCGGAGTCACTCCGCGTCGGCCCCAGGAACGTCTTTTGGGCGGCCGCCGGGTGAAGCCTGCCTCGTCCTCGAAGCAGATGTAGCCCCCGCAGGCCGCCCGGGTTCTTTTACCTCGTCCCAGGTCACCTCCTTCCACGTGGTGACGGCCTGCTCGTCGCGCTCGGCGACCCGCCGTGCGGGGACCTGCGGGCTGAAGCCGAGCCGGTGCATCAGCCTCGTCGCCCCGGAGACGCTGTAGGACACGTGGAACTTCCTGCCGATCAGCGTGGCCACCCGCGCAGCGGTCCACACCTGGTCCTCCACCCAGCCGTGCGCGGCCGGGCCCTGCTCCAGACACGCGGTCAGTTTCTCCAGACAACGCGGGGACAGACGGCACCGCGATCCGCTCGGGCCACGTGAAATCAGAGCTCCCACGCCACCGGCCCGCCACAACTCGTGCCACTGGTAAGCCGACTTATCACTCACGCGCAGGCGCCGTGCCACCTCCAACGGCTTGATGCCCTGCTCGAACAGCTCAGCCGCCTGCATCCGCACCGACTCCCGTCGCTGCCGACCCGCAGCGGTCAGCCCGCCCCCGTCCGCATATCTCAAAGGGGTGGGGGGCTGCGGTTGGCTGGCGGCTGCGGGTTCGTCGTGGCTTGTCGCGCAGTTCCCCGCGCCCCTGAAGAATGCGCAGTTCCCCGCGCCCCTGAAGAATGCGCCGTTTCTCGCGTCCCTGAGGAGCGCGGGGTTTCTCGCGTCCCTGAGGAACGCGCGGTTCCCCGCGTCCCTGAGGAACGCGCGGTTCCCCGCGTCCCTAGGAACGCGCGGTTCCTCGCGTCCCCAGAGGAAAGGGGCGCGGGCCGTGCCCGGCAGTTGTTACTCGCCCTTGAAGCGCTCCAGTGCCTCTACCGCCATCGCGTGGTCCTCCAGTTGGGGCAGGCCCGAGACCGTTACCGTGCCGATTACTCCCGCGCCCTCCACCGCCAGCGGGAACGAACCGCCGTGCGCGGCGTAGTGGTCGGGGTCCAGGCGGGAGGAGTCCTCGAAGGTCGTGCCCTTGGCTCGGAAGCGGGCGCCGACGAGGTAGGAGGAGCTGGCGTAGCGCTCCACCACTCGGCGTTTGCGGTCGATCCAGGCGTCGTTGTCCGGGGTCGAGCCGGGGAGGGCGGCGTGGAAGAGCTGTTGGGGGCCGCGGCGGATGTCGATGGCGACGGGGGCGTTCCGCTCGCGGGCCAGGTCCACCAGCAGGGAGCCCAGCGCCCAGGCATCCTCGTGCGTGAACCGGGGGAGCACCAAACGGCGTTCCTGGGCTTCGAGTTCGTCGATGCTCGGGGCGGCGGGGGTGGTGGGGGCGGCGGGGGTGGTGGCGTCGGTTGTCACAGCTTCACCGCCACGCCTTCGCTCGCCGACTTCCGTGCCGCCTCCAATACGTCCAGCGCGGCGGCCGCCTCGTGCGCGGTGACCGGGTTGTCGCCGGTGCCGTGCAGGGCGGCGGCCACGGCCGTGTAGTACGCGGGGTAGTCGCCCGGGAGGGTCGGGACGGGGCGGCCGCCGTCGGTCAGGGGGGAGTCGCCGGCGCCGACGCGGCCCCAGAGGTCCTCGGGCTCCAGGCCCCAGGCGGTGCCGGGGGCGGGGCGCTCGCCTTCGCGGAGGGCCGCTTCCTGGGGGTCGAGGCCGTACTTGACGTAGCCCGCCTCGGAGCCCAGCACCCGGTAGCGCGGGCCGAGTTGGGGGGTGACGGCGGAGGCGTAGAAGTGGGAGCGGACGCCATTCGCGTGGGTGACGGCGATGAACGTGTCGTCGTCCGTCTCGGCGCCGGGGCGGCGGAGGTCCGACTCGGCGTACACGAGGGCGGCGGGGCCGAAGAGGGTGAGGGCCTGGTCGACGACGTGGCTGCCCAGGTCGTAGAGGAGACCTCCGATCTCTGCCGGGTCGCCGGACTCGCGCCAGCCGCCCTTGAGTTGGGGGCGCCAGCGTTCGAAGCGGGACTCGAAGCGGCGGACCTCGCCCAGCTCGCCGTCGGCGAGGAGCTTTCGGAGAGTCAGGAAGTCGTTGTCCCAGCGGCGGTTCTGGAAGACGGAGAGGAGCAGGCCGCGGGAGTCCGCGAGTGCGGCCAGCTCGCGCGCCTCGGCCGCCGTACCGGCGATGGGCTTGTCGACGACGACCGCGAGGCCCGCTTCCAGGGCGGCGGTGGCGATCGGGACGTGTGTCTTGTTCGGGGAGGCGACGACGACCAGGTCCAGTTCGTCCGCCCGGGCCCACAGCTCGTCCGTCGTGGCCGCGAACCGCACCTCCGGGAACTCGGCGCGGGCCTGTGCCTGCCGCTCCGGGTTCGACGTGACGACCGTGTCGAGGGTCAGGCCCTCCGTCGCGGCGATCAGCGGGGCGTGGAAGACGGAGCCGGCGAGGCCGTAGCCGACGAGGGCGACGCGGAGGGTCCTACCTGTGCTGGTGCCTGTCATGCCGTCCACTTAAGCAACGCTGTTGCCAAAGTGCAAGCGCGAGGGACAATGGGGGTGTGAACGGCAACGGCAACGGCAACGGCAATGGCAACGGGACCGGGCGTACGGCAGGAGTGACCGGCGTGAATCTGCTCGCCCTGCGCAGCCACAACGGGGCGCTGGTGCTGGACCTGCTGCGTGTCGCCGGCGTGGCAGGGATAAGCCGGCTGGAGCTGGCCGATCGGACGGGGCTCACCCCGCAGGCCGTCAGCAAGATCACCGCCCGGCTGCGTGCGGACGGGCTCGTGACGGAGGCGGGGTACCGGGCGTCCACCGGGGGCAAGCCGCGCACCGTGCTGCGACTCGTGCGCGACGCCGGGCACGCGGTCGGCCTCCACCTCGACCGCGACGAGCTGACGGCCGTGCTCTGTGATCTGACCGGCACGGTGGTCGCGGAGCGGCGGGCGCCGCTGAACCTCGGGGCCGGTGCGGACGCCGTCGTCGAGGGGGCGGCGCGCGAGGTGGAGGCGCTGCTGGCGGACGCGAGCGAGGGCCGTACCGCCATGCCGGTCGACCCCGCGTCCGCGATGCCGGTCGACCGCGCGCCCGACTCCTACGGCTCCCCCCTCCTCCCCGTACTCGGCGTCGGTGTCGCCCTCCCCGGCCCCCTCGATCATCTGCACGGCGTGCTCCACCGGGTCACCGGGTTCCCGGAGTGGGACGGGTTTCCGCTGCGGGCGGCGCTGGCGCGGCGGCTGGGGATGCCGGTGGTGGTGGACAAGGACACCAACGCGGCGGCCCTGGGGCTGGCGGCGGTCGCGGGTGCGCACGGGTCCTTCGCCTACCTCCACCTCGGTACGGGGCTGGGGGCGGGTCTCGTGATCGACGGGGCGGTGCACCGGGGGGCCCGGACCCGGGCCGGTGAGTTCGGGCACCAGGTCGTCCAGCTGGACGGGCCGTTGTGCGAGTGCGGGAACCGGGGGTGCATAGAGGCGCTGTGCCTCGCGGCGGTGGCGCGGGGGGATGTGGAGGAGGCGGCGCGGGTGCTCGGCGCGGGCGTCGCGAATCTTGTGGGGCTGCTGGATATCGAGCTTGTGCTGCTGGGTGGGCGCACGGTCGAGGCCCGTCCCGACGCGTTCCTGCGCGGGGTGGGGTTCGTGCTCGACGAGTGGGCTCGGCGGCAGGGGGAGGACCCGGCCGTGCCGGTGCGGGTGGTGGGGGGCGGGGCGTCGGGGGTTGCGGAGGGGGCGGCTCAGTTGTTGCTGGCACCTTTGTTCGGGCGTGAGGATGGGTGAAGTGTGGTGCGCCGGTTCGCCGTAGGGGACTGTGTCGGTTCGGTTGGCGGGGGGCTGCGGGTTGTGCGTAGTCGCTCGCGCAGTTGCTCGCGCCCCTAAGTAACCGGCGCACCTCTTCCCGGTGTCCGTGAGACAGCTCCCCTCCTCCGGAACAGCCCCGCTCCGGAACACCTTTCCGCTCCGCTGATCGAGCGGACTTCCACCCCAGTCCTGCGACCCCAAGGCGTGGCGGGACTCCTGATCGTAGGCAGATGGCATGGTCATGTGTTCATGCGACTGTGTACGTGTCTGACCCTTGCCCTCGCCACCGCAGCCGCCCTCGTCAGTGGTCCCGCGGTGGCGCTCGGCAGTGCCCCCGCCCCCGTACCTCCTCTCGCGGCAGTGGATGACCGGCGGCCCACCTGCGCCGGTGCCGACAGCGGTGCCTTTCCCATCCGGACCCGTATCCGCGGTGGCCCTGCCTCCTACGTCGCCGGTGGCGGCTTCCACACCTGGGCGTTGGAGCTCACCAACACCACCTCCCGGACCTGCGGGAACATCCACCCGGTGGTCGTGCTGGTCGACGGCGCGCGCACGCTGAAGCGGACGCAGCCGCAGCTGGAGTTCTACGAGGACGCCAAGGGGAGCACTTCCCGGCCGGTGACCTTCGAACGGACCGACTCGGACGAGCTGGTCGGTGTCCTCGGCGGGGACGGGGACGGCGGCGGAACCGGCTTCACCGTGCCGCCCGGCCGCACCCTCACCGTCAGGGTCCGCCTCTCCCTCACCTCCGACGCGGCCGTGCCGAACGACGTCGTGGCGAAGGCGGCTGTGGTCGAGCGGCGCGGCGACGACGGCGAGTGGGTGGGGGAGTCGAACGACTACCGCTTCCGGATCACCGACGGGGAAGAAGGGGAAGAGGAAGAGATGACGGAAGAGGCGAAGGAAGGGGCGAAGGAAGAGGTGGAGGAAGCGGCGAAGGAAGAGGTGAAGGAAGGGGCGAAAGAAGCGGGTGACGGCGACCAGGACAGTGGCGGGGCGGCGAAGGAGGGCGGGGGCGTCGTACGGGGCGAGCCGCGGCCGTACCCCGACGAGTTGGCCGCATCGGGTATGCGCAAGGCACTGCCGTACGTGACCGGGCTTCTCCTCCTGTCCGTCGGCGGGCTGCTGGTGGCGACGGTCCGCAGACGAGCCGGGTGACCTGACGGCATCGGGCCCCCTGGCCCTCGCCCTCCCGCACCATCACCCGTGCGTGACGCGTCACGCGTCACGCGGTACCCGCCACCTGCCATCCCCGTGCGCTGCGCACCACGCCCCCCGCTCCATGCGTCCCGCGCACACCCTCGCTGACTCGATGCGGGCGGTCTCAGCGGCCAAGATCGGCCTCCTCTTTTCAGCCAGGTCTCACTAGGGTTGGGGCGGATCCGGACGTACGGCAGGAGATCGCACATGGCAGAGCGCAAGCCCATCGAGTCGTGGCTCACCGACATGGACGGTGTGCTCATCCACGAGGGCGTGCCGATCCCCGGCGCCGATGCCTTCATAAAGAAGCTCCGCGAGTCCGGGCGCCCCTTCCTGGTGCTCACCAACAACTCGATCTACACGGCGCGTGACCTGCACGCCCGCCTCTCCCGCATGGGCCTGGACGTGCCCGTCGAGAACATCTGGACCTCCGCCCTGGCGACCGCCCAGTTCCTGGACGACCAGCGGCCCGGCGGCACGGCGTACGTCATCGGCGAGGCGGGGCTGACGACTGCGCTGCACGACATCGGGTACGTGCTCACCGACCACGAGCCCGACTACGTCGTCCTCGGCGAGACCCGCACGTACTCCTTCGAGGCCATGACGAAGGCGGTACGGCTGATCAACGGCGGCGCCCGGTTCATCGCCACCAACCCGGACGAGACCGGCCCCTCCGCCGAGGGTGCGCTGCCCGCGACCGGGGCCGTGGCCGCGCTGATCACCAAGGCGACCGGGCAGAAGCCGTACTTCGCGGGCAAGCCGAACCCGCTGATGATGCGCACCGGCCTGAACGCGATCGGCGCGCACTCCGAGACCAGCGCGATGATCGGCGACCGCATGGACACCGATGTCCTCGCGGGCATCGAGGCCGGGATGGAGACCTTCCTCGTGCTCACCGGCCTGACGACCCCCGCGCAGATCGAGAAGTTCCCGTACCGCCCGTCGAAGGTCGTGGATTCGATCGCGGACCTGGTCGACCGCATCTGACCGGAACCGGGATAAACCCGCAGACACCCATACGGAGCAGTCGCGGCCCCTCCCCGGATGCGCCCCGGCGTCCGGCGGGGGAGTCTCAGGTGTCTGGAGGTTCACCATGGGCTCATTGCGAGTCACTCTCTGTGCCGGGGCGGTGGTCGCGGCAGCGCTGACCGTGTCGGCGCCCTCGGCCCGCGCGGCCGACTCGGGGAACGTCTCGGTGGTGCCGGCCTCGCCGGCGCCCGGCAGCGACATCCAGGTGCGGGCCAAGGGCTGCGGGGGGAAGTCCGGAACGGCCGCCTCGGAGGCGTTCGTCGCGGACGCGCAGCTCACCCAGCTCAGCGGCAGGAGCCTCGGCACGCTCGCCGGGGATACCCGCGTACGGTCCTCGCTCGAACCAGGCACCTACGACGTACGGATCACCTGCGACGGCAGGGAAGACAAGGTCACGGGGACGATCAAGGTCGGCGACGGGAAGCCCGGAACCACCAAGCCGTCCGCCACCAAGCCAACGGCCGCCAAGCCGTCAGCCACCAAGCCGACGGACACCAAACCATCGGACACCAAGCCATCGGACACCAAGCCACCGGTTGCCGAGCCACCGGTCACCAAGCCCGCCGCCTCCACGCGGGCCTCGTCCCCCGCCTCCCCGGTCGCGCCCGTGCGCGCGGGCGGCGGCGGAGCGGCGGCCCAGCTCGCGGCGGCCGATCCGGCGGACGCGCGGGGATCGGCCGACCCGGCCAACTCCATGGACGACGCCCGGCACACCGGCCCCGGCGCCCGCCACGCGGTGGTCGGTCTGGTCCTCGCCGGGGTCGCGGCGGTGGCGGTCGTGGCGCGGGGCGCGCGCCGGGGCCGCGGCCGCGGTACGGAGTAGGGGTCGCCATGTCCAGACGGGACTACTCCGACGACGGAAGCGGGATCGGGATCGGGGCCGGGACCAGGTCCGGCGGCGGAACCGGTCGCATCGTCACCGGCGTCGCCTGGGCCGGGCTGCTGCTCGGCCTGTGGCTGTGGGGCCGCGAGGTCACCGACGTACGGCAGGGCATATCCGCGCCGACCACCGGAGACGTGGCGGCGGTCGGACGGCCCGCCCAGGCCGAACTGCCGCCCGCCGCCGTGCCGTTGGGAGGCGCGCGGCCGCATCGGCTGGACATCCCCTCGATGGGCGTGCAGGCGCCGGTCGTGGCGCGCGGCCTCGACCGGGACGGGGCGATCGAACCGCCCGCCTACGGTCAGCCGGGCGTCGTCGGCTGGTACGCGGGCGGTGTGCGGCCGGGAGCGACGGGCGCCGCGCTGTTCGTCGGGCACGTCGACACCGAGACCCGGCCCGCCGTCTTCTACAAGCTGAGCGCGCTGCGCGTCGGCGAGAAGATCCGGGTGGCCCGCAGCGACGGCCGGATGGCCGAGTTCACCGTGGACGACGTCCAGGTCATCGGCCGCGACGAATTCGACGCCCAACAGGCCTACGGCGTACGGCAGTCGGGGCGCGCCGAACTCCGCCTCGTCACCTGCGGCGGCACCTTCGACAAGGCGAGCCGCACGTACACGGCGAACGTCGTCGTCTCCGCGTACTTGAGCGGAACGCGACCCTGAGCCGAACGGGCCTTCGGGCGTACGGCCCTCGGGCGCACGGCCTTCGGGCGTACGGCGTCCGGCTCACTGGTCCGGCGCAGGGCCACCGGCGCACGGCGTCCGGCGTACACACCTGGCCCGGTCAACGACCCGCTCCCCCTGGGGCCGCCGACCGGGCTGGTCCTCGACCGTGCGCGCTCGGGCTGCGGGAGTAACCCGGCGCCGACACGGGAGGTCTTGGAACTCGGAGCACTTGGGAGGGTGCGACAGGCCGGGGTCTGGGGCCGTTCGTCAGCGACTCTAGAGCGTGCGGGCGCTACCGGCTAGAGGCTGTTTGACGCCAAGTCGACAGGCGGTTGCTTTATGTCATCAGACCAGGTGAAGGCGAGGAGTAGGCGTCCCTTGATCTCGGGGCCGCCGACGACCGACGTGCCGATGGCCGGACCACCCGCGTCCCGGTCCGGGATCAAGCACTCGGTGTCGAAGCCCTCGAACGAGGTGTCCGTGGTCTCCACCGGAGCCGCCGCGAAGTCCCGGTCCCGGTCCCGTATGGGTCGAGCCGCCCCCTCCTGGTGTTCCGCCCGGTCCTACGAGCGGCTTCCGCCCCCATCCGCACGCGCCGCATACCCGTCGTGGTCAGCAGGTAACAGCTTCTCGGCCAAGACGGCGACGACCTCGTGGGTGAGGCGGGACTTATGCCAGGATTGGGACTTACGACACGGTGCACCCAAGGGGGAGTTGGATGTACGGCAGTAGGGGGGCCGGGGTTCGGGCGGCCGTGGCGGTGGTGGGGGCGGCGTTATTGCTCACCGGCTGTTCCGGGGGAGACAGCGATGACGGCGAGGAAGACCGGGCGTCCGGTTCCGACATCACCCAACAGCCGAGCGGCACGGACCCGTTCTGGGTCAATCCGGAGGGGAACGCGGCGGTCCAGGTCGCCGCATACGAGAAGGCCGGCAAGGACAAGGACGCCAAGCTGATCCGCAGGATCGCCGAGCAGCCGACCGGCGAGTGGATCGGCCCGGAGAACCCGGAGCAGGAGGCCGAGGGCTTCACCGAGGCCGCGGAGAAGGCCGACCGGGACGCCGTCCTCGTCCTCTACAACATCCCAAACCGCGACTGCGGCCAGTACTCCGGCGGCGGCGCGGCCGACGGCGACGCGTACCGGGCGTGGATCGACGGCGTGGCCCAGGGCATCGGGGACCGGGCGGCCACGGTGGTCCTGGAGCCCGACGCGGTGCTCCACGTGGTGGACGGCTGCACCCCGGAGGAGTTCCACGAGGAGCGGTACGACCTGCTCAAGGGCGCGATCGAGACGCTCGGCGCGCTGAAGAACACGAAGGTGTATCTGGACGCGGGCAACGCGGGCTGGGGCGACCCCGAGGAGATCTACGACCCCCTCAAGTGGGCCGGTGTCGAACAGGCGGACGGCTTCGCCGTCAACGTCTCGAACTTCTACACCACCGAGGACTCCATCGAGTACGGCAAGCAGCTCTCCTCGAAGATCGGCGACAAGCCGTTCGTCGTCGACACCAGCCGCAATGGCAACGGCCCCTGGACCGAGGGTGACGAGGACGAACGGTGGTGCAACCCGCCGGGGCGGGCGCTTGGGGAGACACCGACCACGAAGACCGCGGACTCGCTGGTGGACGCGTACCTGTGGGTGAAGCGGCCGGGTGAGTCGGACGGCGAGTGCAAGGGCGGCCCCAAGGCGGGGGAGTGGTGGCCGGAGTACGCGCTGGACTTGGCGAAGGCGTCTGGCTGACGGTCCGGCGTGGCTGGTCGCGCAGTTCCCCGCGCCCCTCAAAAAGCAGGGGCTGCGCCCCGTGC